>JAIORT010000742.1 GCA_021107975.1 Bacteroidales bacterium
TATCCTTTAGAAAAAGGTGATAAACTCAGGGCTTATAACCAGATAAAATACCTTGCAAAAAATCATGAAATTCACCTGTGTACGCTAACTGACATTAAATTAGATAATAAACACATTAAAGCATTAGAGCCGTTTTGCAAATCAGTTACCGTAATCAATCTTTCAAAGCCCGGTATTCTGCTGAATTTGTTTCTTGCATTTATTACGGGAAAGCCTTTTCAGGTGGGATATTTTTATAGTTCAGAGGCACAAAAGAAAATTGATAAACTCATACGTAAGATTCAACCCGAACACATCTATTGCCAGTTATTGCGTGTTGCCGAATATGTTAAAAACCGGCATATCCCAAAAACCCTCGATTATCAGGATGTTTTTTCGAAAGGGATGGAACGAAGGTCTTTTTCTTCACCTTTTTATCTCAAACCAATCCTGAAAATTGAATATAAAAGGCTTCTGAAATATGAAAATGAAATCTTTGATTACTTCGATAATAAAACTATTATTTCAAAACCCGACCGTAACCTGATACCTCATCCTGAAAAAGATAAAATTGAAATAGTAATTAACGGGGTGGACACGGATTTTTTTAAACCTATGAATGTTGAAAAAAAATATGAATTGGTTTTTATCGGTAATATGGGCTATCCTCCCAATGTGAATGCTGCTGTATATCTCGCTAAGAAAATTCTTCCCCTAATTCAAAAACAAAAGCCGGAAATAAGGTTAACACTTGCAGGAGCCTCACCCAATCCTGATGTAAAGGCATTAAAAAATAATAAAATTGAAGTAACCGGATGGATGGAAGATATCAGGGAATGTTACGCAAAGGCGAAAATTTTTATTGCCCCGATGCAAATCGGAACAGGGCTTCAAAATAAATTGTTAGAAGCCATGGCAATGAAAATACCCTGCATAACAACTCCTTTGGCAAATAAGGCGCTTGAAGCTATTAACGGTAAAGAATTACTTGTTGGAAATTCGCCTGAAGATTTTGCAAAACATATTATTAACCTGTTAGATAATGAAGATATGGCGAATAATATTGCTTTAAACGGTTATAATTTTGTTCATAGAAAATATAACTGGGATGCTGCTACCGGAAAGTTGGAGGATTTGATGGTTCGAACTAAGTAAATTAATTATTCCCGGTGTCGTGCCGTCCCGAAGTTTCTGGATTCGTGAAGTGATTGACTATTGATAATTAACATATAACTTTTAACATTTAATATATAACTTTTTTTAGTATAATTCACCGATTTCTAATCTAAACTTAATCATTATGGATCAAACAGATCAAAAAGTAAGAGACGAACGTATGTGGGGTATGTTCTGTCATTTAAGCGCACTTGCGGGATACATTATTCCTTTTGGTAATATCATCGGGCCGGTCATTATCTGGTCATTGAAAAAAGATGAATCTTCGTTTGTGAACCAACAAGGAAAGGAAGCTATCAATTTTCAAATCTCAATTATGATCTATTGTTTTATCTCAGCAATATTAATTCTGTTAGCAATAGGTATTTTATTGTTAATAGCCATCGGCATTTTTAGCTTGATTATGATTGTTATTGCTTCCATTAAGGCAAATAACGGAGAATCCTTTGAATACCCTCTTACTATTCGTTTTATAAAATGATAAAGATCGACAGTTTACTTTTTAAGGATATGGCTCTTAAGTCGGGAAAAGCAAAAAGGAAAAGGGCTCATCTCACCTTTCATAAAACAGACGATGATACTTTACAGCGTATGTTGAATGCGATGCAGCCCGGTACATATCTGCAACCTCACAAGCACGAAGACCCTGATAAACGAGAGGTTTTTATTTGCCTCACAGGTAAAATGCTTGTAGTAGAATTTGATTATAATGGGGAAATAGCCGATTATATGATTCTTGATGCGGAAAGCAAAGACTATGCTGCCGAAATTGCACCCTGTGTTTATCATACCGTCATTTGCCTCGAACCAAACTCAATAGCTTATGAATTAAAAGACGGACCTTATAATCCTATTGATGATAAAAATTTTGCAAGCTGGGCGCCAAAGGAAGGTGAGAAAGGATGTGAGGAGTATAATCAAAAAATACTTAATGAATTGAATATTCAAATTTCCTGATAAAAATTTTCAATTACTTTTGCACTTATAAGACAATCTGTTGATAATAACAAAATGGCACAAAGACCTTCAATACCAAAAGGAACCCGCGATTTCTCTCCAATAGAGATGGTAAGAAGAAATTATATTATCGATACTGTCAAATCCGTTTTTCAACTTTACGGCTATTTGCCTATCGAAACACCTGCAATGGAGAATCTCTCTACACTAACTGGTAAATATGGCGAAGAAGGAGACAGACTTTTATTTAAAATTTTAAATTCCGGGAATTTTTTAAATAAAATTCCAAATGCCAAAATTCAAAACCCAAAAGCAAATGAGATTGTAAACTATATTTCAGAAAAAGGTTTGCGGTTCGACCTTACAGTTCCTTTTGCCCGCTATGTTGTGCAACACAGAAACGATATTACTTTCCCTTTTAAACGCTATCAAATACAACCCGTATGGCGTGCCGATCGACCGCAGAAAGGACGCTACCGTGAATTTTTCCAGTGCGATGTGGATGTAATAGGCAGCCACTCGTTGTTGAATGAAGTGGAACTGATACAAATCATAAATGATGTTTTTAATAAATTACAGATAAATAATGTCATTAAAATAAACAACCGGAAGGTATTGTACGGAATTGCCGAATACATCGGTGAAACGGAAAAGTTTACAGATATCACTGTGGCTGTTGATAAACTCGATAAAATAGGTATTGAAAAAGTAAAAGAGGAATTATCTGTTTGCGGTTTATCGAAAAAAGCCATTGACCGGTTACAGCAAATCCTTATCTTTAAAGGCACCAACGAAGAAAAGATAATATTCCTTGATAAAATGCTTGAAAACACAGAAACCGGTAAAAATGGAATGGATGAGATAAAAGCGGTTTTCGATTATTTGAATATGCTGTCGATATTTACAAAGATGGAATTCGACCTGACACTTGCCCGCGGACTGGATTATTATACAGGCGCTATTATTGAGGTGATAGCCAAAGATGTCAGAATCGGGAGCATTTGCGGCGGTGGCAGGTACGATGACCTCACAGGTATTTTCGGACTTCCTGATGTTTCGGGTGTGGGAGTTTCTTTTGGCGCCGACAGGATTTACGATGTGATGATGGAAAAAAACCTCTTCCCCGAAGAAACACTTTCAACCACACAGGTCCTTTTTATAAATTTTGGTAAAGAAGAAGAAAAATATTGCCTCCACCAAGTCGGAAAATTAAGAGCAGCAGGAATTAACACAGAAATTTTTCCCGAAGCTGCCAAACTGAAAAAGCAATTGAATTATGCCAACAATAAAAAAATTCCTTTCGTTGTGCTTGTGGGAGAAAATGAAATGAAAGAAAATGTGTTAACGGTTAAAGATATGAATTCGGGGCAGCAAACAAAAATGACTGTTAATGAACTAAAGTTTCGCATGTAAAAAAAGCTGCTGTAATTGGGTAAAGATACAGAAACCGGTTTGGACAAAAATAAAGGCTTAGGTGTTCTTTATAATAAATAAAAATAGTGAACAGGATGTCATTAGTTATGAGTACACATTATATAAATTCAGATATTCTCGATTTCGAGACTTTAGCAAAGATATTAAAAGAAAACAAAAAACTTGAACTATCTGATGAAGCTAAAGAAAAGATAGTTAAATGCAGGAATTATTTAGACAAAAAGCTGGAATCGCAAAAAGAACCAATTTACGGTATCAATACAGGCTTTGGAGCTTTATACAATCACACTATCCCTAAGGAAGATTTGAGCACATTGCAGAAAAATCTTGTGATGTCGCATGCATGTGGCATCGGAGATGAAGTTCCGAAAGATATAGTAAAGCTGATGTTATTGCTTAAAATACAATCACTTTCTTATGGTCATTCCGGTGTTCAGCTTGAAACCGTTCAGCGTTTGATTGATTTATATAATCAAAATATTTTACCGGTAATCTACCAGCAAGGCTCATTAGGCGCTTCAGGCGACCTTGCTCCTTTGGCTCACCTTTCACTTCCACTTTTAGGTCTTGGCGAGGTATATTATAAAGGTAAGAAACAAGATGCGGCATTAGTATTAAAAGAGTTTAACTGGGAACCAATTGAATTAAAATCAAAAGCAGGCTTAGCACTGTTGAATGGCACTCAGTTTATGAGCGCATACGGAGTTTACTGTTGCTTAAAAGTATTTAAACTGTCGAGACTGGCTGATGTTATCGGGGCTATTTCCCTCGATGCCTTTGATGGAAGAATAGAGCCTTTTCATGAACTTATCCAGGCTGTTCGCCCTCATAAGGGTCAGATAAAGACTGCGAAAAGAATAAGAAATTTACTTGAAGGCAGTGAATTAATAAGTCAATACAAAAAGCATATACAAGACCCGTATTCGTTCAGGTGTATCCCACAAGTACATGGCGCTTCAAAAGATTCGATAGATTATGTGGCTTATGTTTTTAGAATGGAGATTAATTCCGTTACTGATAATCCAACCATTTTTCCTGATGAGGACTTGATTATCTCGGCAGGTAATTTTCATGGGCAGCCATTAGCTCTGGCTCTGGATAATCTGAGCATTGCTATGGCTGAGTTAGGGAATATTTCTGAAAGAAGAACATATCAGTTGCTTTCAGGTGCCAGGAACTTGCCTCCGTTTTTAGTAGCTAATCCCGGTTTGAATTCCGGTTTTATGATCCCACAATACACAGCAGCCTCCATAGTAAACCAGAACAAGTATTTATGCACGCCTGCTTCTGTCGATTCTATCGAGTCATCCAAAGGACAGGAAGACCATGTAAGCATGGGAGCAAATGCTGCTACTAAAGCCTTTAAGGTATTAGAAAATTTAGAAAGAATACTATCTATTGAGTTGTTTAATACTGCACAGGCATTGGATTTTAGAAGACCGGTAAAAACCTCGCCATTTCTTGAAAAATTTATTGAAGGTTACCGCAGAAAAGTTTCTTTTATAAAAAATGATAAGATAATGTATAAAGATATGCAGGCTTCGGTTGAATACCTTCGTGAAGTGGAATTGGCATTACCTGAGGAGGACCCGGATAAATATCAGTTATAAAAATGGTTGAAATGGTTAAATTAGTTAAATCGGGAAATTGGTTAAATTGGTTAAATCCGGAAATTAGTAAATT
>JAIORT010000039.1 GCA_021107975.1 Bacteroidales bacterium
AATTATTTATTAACTAAAATTTTTTTAATCATGAAAAGAATCATTTTCCCAGTAGTACTTGTTTCATGTTTCATTTTTTTAGGAGTTATTACATCCTGTGAAAAATGCGATGACAGCGAAACAGATAAAACAATGACAACTGCAATCGTTAAAGGTTATGTAAGAGCCAATTTAGACATGCGGAATGACACCAATGAATTTGGTGGTTTTAAAATCCAGTACGAAAATGTTCCGACAGGAACAAGAATAATTGCACGGATCAATTCAGCCGACCTGGCTAATGATTTTAATCCTGCGCTTAATTATGAGGATATCACTTTTGACGCCACTGTGGATAACAGCGGGGATTATACACTCAATGTTTATGCAGGTGTTAAAGATGTTGATGTACTTATTATGGGTGAAGATTTCGAGTATGAGCAATGGATTAATGATTCTACCAGAGAGTGGAAAAAATTTACCACAGATGATCTGCAAACAATGGTTGTAAAAAACCTGACAAAGATCAAGGATATGACTTATGTGGCAAACTAAATTTTTTTATATCCTTAAATTCTTTAAAAAATAAAATATGAAAAATATAATAATCATTATAGCTTTTTTATGCGGCATCGTACCTAATGTAATATCACAAGATACCGTATTAACATCGAAAAAGGGAATTCCTATATTACCTCAAAAAGGTGACTGGGCTATCGGAATAGATGCAAGACCATTCGCTAATTTCTTTAATTCCAACTCTAATGTTGGTTTTAATTTCATTAATGATAATACATTTTTCGGGAAAAAATTCATCAATAACAACACTGCATACAGGGCGAGGGTTAGGATTGGATTTAATCAATTTAATAATGAATTCTATTCAATGGAGGATGGACAGATCATACCCGATCCTAATGTTACAGTTACCGACAAGCAGAACATCAACACAATGGACATAACTGTTGGATTCGGTATAGAAAAGCGAAAAGGATACGGCAGGTTGCAGGGATTTTACGGAGCCGAGGTATTTGTAACAGTTGAAACCCAAAACGAAAATTACACTTACGGAAACGATTTTTCAATGACTAATCCCAACCCGACGAGTCATAATTTTGGACATAATATACCGGGTGCCGGGGGAAGATATTCGTATATAGAAGATGGAATTACTTTTGGTGGCGGCATCAGAGGGTTTTTAGGAGTAGAATATTTCTTTGCCCCTAAAATATCAGTTGGTGGTGAATTTGGCTGGGGACCGGGTTTTGGTTTTACAAGCGAAGGTAAAAAGAAATGTAAATCGTGGGATATTCAGAATAACTCCCTTAAAACCGAAACAGAAAAAATTGCAGGGAGCAACGGTTGGGGATTTGATAATGGTAACTTAGGCGGTGTGGTTTACTTTATGTTTCATTTTTAATTTGATAGTAAACTAATAAAGACAATCTAAGGCTTCTCATTTCGGGAAGCCTTTTCTTTTTTTATTTGAATGGTATCTAATTGCTTCTTCATTTTTTCAATCAGAATTTTGTAATCTGCAAGATAAGCCGAATCCACAGGCTTTGCCGGCGGAGATTTAACTTTAAGCGGATCAACCGGCTTCCCGTTTCTGTAAAACCTGAAATCGAGATGAGGACCGGTGGAGCGTCCTGTACTGCCGACATAACCAATCACATCTCCCTGTTTTACACGAACTCTCTTTTTTATTCCTTTGGCAAATTTGGAAAGGTGCAGATAAGCAGTTGTATATGTTCCATTATGTTTTATTTTGATCATATTACCGTTTGCGCCCTTGCGCCTTGCAAAAATTACCTCTCCATCGCCAACGGCATGAACGGGTGTGCCGTAAGCAGCAGCATAATCAACACCAAGATGCGGGCGCCTGACTTTTAGTATCGGGTGCATCCGGCTGTATGAAAATCGTGAACTTATTCTTTTAAACCTGAGTGGGGATTTTAAAAATGTTCTTCGCATACTGTTTGCTTCATCATCAAAATAGTCTCCAACACTGTCCTGTACAAAATAAAAGGCATAAAAATTATGTCCGGCATGTTGAAACCATGAAGACTGTACTTTCCCGATACCTATAAGCTCGTTATCTACAAAGAGTTCCTCGTAGATGACTTTATAGTTGTCATTTTTCTGAATTCCAAAAAAATCAATTGTCCAGGCATAAATTTCCGATAATTCGTTGGCGAGGTTGGGATCAGTATTATTTTCAATCATGGAATTCCATAATGATGAGTTAATAGTACCGGATGTTGTTGTAATTTTTACATCAATTTCTTTTTCTCCTTTGTGTATATGAACAGAATCCCCGATGTCGAACACGACATAAGAGGTAGGCGAGCTTTCATAAACAAAATACAGAACTTCTTTCAGGGAATCATTCCTGCATAACACAGTATATTTATTACCTGCCCTGATCTTTCTAACATCAAAAACATTTTTTGAACCTTTAGCAAGCAGGTCAATCTTAACATAGTCAACGCCATAGCTTAACAGGATGTCGGCAAGGAACTGGTTTTTCCTGACTTTGTCTTTAAATACCAGCAAGGAATCGACAACAATTCCGTATTCAGTATTAACAATAATAATATTCGTTTCTTCCGGTGCCTGTTCTTTAGTTTCTAAAGATGGAGATTCGGTTATCCTTGCAATAAGAATGATAATAAAAGCCAGGGCTGTTAAAACAATAATGTCAAGGATTCTTCTTCCCTTCATAAACTTTGCTGTTTAATTTCATATAAACATGTAAAGTGCAAAAATAGTATTTCTGCAAATTAAAGGGTTGTATAAAAAATCAGAATTGGTATTAATATTAATAATAAAAAGATTTTCAAAAGGAAATTAAATCTTTTCATCATATTTTTTCCTGTTTACTCTTTACAGATATTTGAAAATAGTCAACGGTTGCTTAGAATTGTATAAATGTAAAGTCAAAAAATGTATTTGTAAATTTTATAAAAGTATGTATATATATAATCGTAATTTAGAACCTTAATTATCTATAAACCATTAAAACGAAAAGTTATGATTCGTCCAAAAGTTTTTATTATTAACATTTTAGTATTGTTATCATTTCTAACAGTGCCAATGGCAGCATCGTGCCAAACATACAACAATCCTGAAAGCATTGTTTTCGATTTTCAAAATCAAAGATGGCTAATATCGAATAAAAGCGGAAGTAATATCCTTCAATTAGATTTGAATGGAAACCTCGACTTTTTTGTTTCAGGTGGATTAAATAATCCTAAAGGAATTATTATCGTTAATGATGTGCTTTATGTTAACGAAAATACTGCTGTTAAAGGATTCGCTCTCTCATCGGGTACTGAAGTATTCAATCTGTCAATACCTGGTGTCGCATTTTTAAATGATATAGAAACCGATAATAACGGCAATCTTTTTCTGAGTGGCTCAAATAGTTCGAAGATTTATAAGGTAAACATTGCAAATGTTACATATTCTGTTTTTGCAGAAGTATCGGCAAGTCCAAACGGACTTTTATCAGACGTAAATAATAACCGTTTGCTGTTATGCTATTTTACCGGTAACAGCCCAATAGATGCCATTAATCTTTCCGATTCTTCTGTTACAACTGTTGTAAATACTACACTTAATAATCTTGATGGTATGAGTAGAGATAATAATGGCAATATTTATGTTTCGAGTTGGGGAAGCAATGCCGTTTATCGTTTTGATACCGATTTTGTAAATCCACCGGAAATGGTTGTTGGCGGTCTTAATGGACCTGCCGATATCTATATCGAAAAAAACAGCGGTATTCTTGCTATTCCCAATTTTAACGCCGACAATGTTGTCTTCAAAGTTGCAAATTCTGGAGGAAATCTGATAAATGTGCCTGCCGACCAACCATCTATCCAGGCAGGGATTGAAACATCTGACAATGGTGATATGGTTTTGGTAGCTCCGGGAACATATTACGAGAACATAAATTTTATCGGAAAAAATATCAGGTTGTCGAGCAGGTATATATTCGATTTTAATACGGGAATGATTTTTAATACTGAAATAAATGGAAGCAATCCTATTTATCCCGACACAGCAAGTTGTGTTTTATTCATTAACGGTGAAGATTCAACAGCAATTTTAGAAGGATTTTATATTACGGAAGGCACCGGAACAAAATGGATTGATGAGCACGGCGCCGGGCTTTTCTATGAAGGCGGGGGCATTTTAATTCAATATTCCTCGCCAACTATCAGAAATAACATGATCATATTTAATGAAGCTATTAATACAACAGGAGCCGTTAGTGCAGGCGGTGGGGCTATCAGGTGCGGAGATTCTAATCCTATAATTCAAAACAATGTTATAGCATTTAACCAGGCACGATATGGCGGCGGAATTGTTCTTAATTTTTCAGGTGCCATTATCAGGAATAATATTATTGACCACAACTTTGGCGGAGAAGATTACGGCGGAGGAGGAATTTGGTCGTACGGTAATGGAGCAGAACCAATAATAATTGAAAATAACACAATTACAGCCAATCATTCAGAGCTTGGCGGAGGCGGTATCAGGCTTTGGTCATCTAATGCAGAGCTGACAAATAACATATTTTGGGACAATACAGCAAATTCAAATCCACAGATACAAGGAAACAGCGGAACAGTAACTTATTGCAATGTTGAAGGCGGCTGGTCTGGTGTGGGTAATATTGATGAAGATCCTTTGTTTGCAGGTGAGAATATGTATCTGACACCAGATTCACCTTGTGTTGATGCCGGTAATCCGGAAACTGATTATAATGATCCTGAAGACCCTGAAAATCCCGGACAGGCAGAATGGCCTTCATTAGGAGAACTGAGAAATGATATGGGAGCTTATGGCGGTCCCTCTATGAATATCCTTGCTGATTATGTTGTGGGAGTTGAAGAGTATAATAAAGCTGAAACAGGATTTATTGATTTCAAGGTTTATCCTAATCCTTTTACCAATTCAATTAAAATATGTATAACCGGATTGGATACTGATTCCGAGATAATTATTTCGGATTTATACGGAAAGGTATTTAATAGAATAAGTGTTTTAAAGGATGTTCATACTTTGGATTTAAATACAGAGGGCTTGCCGGCAGGTATTTACCTTTGTACCCTCAAAACCGTAAAAGGGAAAGTTTGTTGTAAAAATATAAAACTTTAATTCAGTGAGTATAATTTTACATCTTATTTAAATATGAAACACCCATGACAAGGCAAATTGACAC
>JAIORT010000801.1 GCA_021107975.1 Bacteroidales bacterium
ATGAAATATAAAATAAAAATAGAAAGTTTTTTACTTCTCATGTTCATAATCTTGATTTCAGGTTGTGAAAAGTTCCTTGAAGAAGATTTAAAAGGGCAACGATCAGATACCCAGTTTTTCAAAAGCGCAGAAGATGCTGAGCTTGCCTTATCAGGCATTTATAATGTTACGATTTTTGCTGACGCTGATAACAGGGTCTGGGTTTTTGGTGATGTTGCTTCCGATGATGCTGCCAAAGGTGGTATTCTCGGCGATCAGGCAGACATTGGACTGATTGATGATTTTAATGTAACAGCCGATAATGGTAACCTTGAAACAGTTTGGGGAATTTATTATGAGGGTATATCACGTGCAAATTTACTCATAGATAATATTGACGGTATTGATATGGATGGAACACGGAAAAATGAAATTACAGGCGAAGCAAAATTTTTAAGGGCATATTTTTATTTTTGGCTTGTAAATATTTTTGGCGATATACCGGTTCATATAACAACACCTACTCCTGAAGAAATGCAAAAACCTGCCACACCTGCTGATGATATTTTCAGTAGTGTAATTGAACCGGACCTGAAAGACGCTGCTTCAAAACTACCTGAAAACGCAAGTCCTGCAAATATAGGAAGAGCAACTAAAGGCGCTGCATGGTCCTTTCTGACTAAAGTCTTACTTTTTCAGGAAAAATGGAGTGAAGCTGAGGATGCTGCCAGGCATGTAACAGATGAAGGTATGTATTCACTGGTACATATTTACCGCAATAATTTTGAACTTGCTACAAAAAATAATCAGGAAATCGTATTTGCAATACAACACCTTGACGGTCAGGAGCCGTGGCTTGGCAACCGCCTTAATCAATGGTTTGCACCGAGGGTAGAAAATGGATACGGGTTTAATGTCCCTACCCAAAATTTTGTTGATGAATTTGAAATGACCACCGACAGTATTTATGACCCCCGTTTAGATTATACTGTTGGACGTAAAGGTAAGCCCTGGTTTAATGATACGGTTCCGTTCAATCCCGAATGGTCACCAACCGGCTATATGCAGAAAAAATACCTGCAACCTCTGGATGAGGTGCCGGTTGAATTAAAAGCTGACGGTGAACTAAATTATGTTTTTATGCGTTATGCTGATGTTTTACTAATGTTAGCAGAAGCATTAAATGAACAGGGTAATTCGGCAGAGGCTGTCGTTTATGTTAATATGGTGAGAAAAAGAGCCAGGGAATCTTATCTTTATGATGATAAATTACCGGGGTATGGAACCATTCCTGACGGGCTGTTGCCTGATATAACTGATGGTGGACAAAATGCTGTGAGAGATGCCATAAGGCATGAAAGAAGAGTAGAACTGGGATTCGAGTTTCACCGTTATTTTGATATAATAAGATATGGCGAGGCTTATGCTAATAGTGCATTCCAGGATAAGGTAAACTTTAATTATGAGCAATATAAACATTTTCCGATCCCGCAAAGAGAACTTGATACAAATCATGAATTATAATAAGTTTTAATAATAATTAATTAATTCATTTATGTTTAATTTAAAATTTAGTACAATGAGAAAAAAAACAAATCAATTTCTAATGTTGGCGTTGCTTATTCCGCTAACGATCGGTCTGATAATGTCAGGCTGTAAAAAAGATGACGATGACCCGGATCCGGTTCCGGTAACCTTTACAGCACTTGATGGCTTAATTACTGATGCTCACACAATACACGATGGTGCTGTTGAAGGCGAGAATATTGGTGAATATCAGGCGGATTCAAAAGCTGAACTGCAGACAGCCATTGGTCTTGCAGAAACAGTACGTAATACGTCAGGTGTTACTCAAGCTCAGGTTGATGCAGCAGTTGTAAATCTTCAAGCAGCACTCACGGTTTTTGAGTCGAAAAAGATTACTGAGATAGCTCCTGAAAGTCTTGTTGCAGAGTGGCTTATGAATGGCGATGCAACAGATAATAGCGGGAATGGACACAATGGTGAATTAAAAGAAGGATACACCCTCAACGGTAGTGGAACTGTACAACCTACAGCAGACCGTTTTGGAAATCCCGATTATGCTTACAAGTTTAGCGGAGGTGGAAATATTGAAGTGCCTACTGCCACGGCATTCAACCCGCCGGATATGACAATTGTAACATGGATCCAACTTGATGAAACATGGGCGCATAATTACTTCCTTTCAAATGACATCTGGAATTGCTGGAAGTTACAGGTTCAGGATGCTAACAAGCCTTTCTTTACACGTAAAATTTTAAAAGATGACGGCTCAGGTGATAATGCCTGGATTGATAAGGATAGCAATACCGGTGTACTCGTAAATGACGAGTGGACTCACATAGCAGTTTCTTACAAAAGCGGTGAAATGACATTCTTTATCAACGGAGAGAATGTAATGTTCTGGGATGACTTCCCGACCGGCACACCGGTTGATCCAAATCCATTAGTCAATCTGGTTATTGGTCAGGCACTGCCAACCGGTATTTATTCTGATGTCCCGGGTGATCCGTATGAGTGGCAAGAATGGCTGGGTTATCTGAAGGGTTCTCTGGATGATCTTAAAATCTATAACATCGTTCTTACAGATGCTCAGGTACATTCTATTTATACCTGGGAAAAGGATAATGTAATAGAATAATGGTTTTTATTTGTTGAAAAAAGGCTGTCTGATTTAGTATTTTTTATCAGATAGCCTTTTTTATGTTTATCAACCAAATGAGGAATAAATATAAAGTACCGGTTTTTGTTATTTTACTTTCTGTTTTTTTTGTTTCATGTAAAAGGAACAATGATGACAGGGAGTTATTATTCTGGTCATCGAACAATGCCCAGGAGATCACTTTTTCAAAGATGTTAGTTGAAAAATGGAATAAAGAATATCCCGATAAGCCTGTTCATGTACAGCCCGTACCGGAAGGGCAATCAAGTGAAGAAATTATTCTGGCTGCTGTTGTCGGAAAAACTACCCCTGATATTTATGCAAATATGTGGCAGGGAAGTGTTGAAATGTATGCCAAAGCAGGAGTTCTTGTTCCTTTTGATACGCTTGATGGATTTATGGAATTCATTAAAACAAGATGCTCAGATGAAGTGATATCAGAAATAACTTCCTCCGATGGTCATATTTACCAGGTTCCCTGGAAGGTAAACCCGATAATTACTTTGTATAATAAAGGTTTGTTCGAATTAGAAGGTATCAATACAGTTCCTGTAACTTATTCACAATATTACAGTGCTGCCGAGAAAATAAAAAAGGATCGGAATAATGACGGTTATGTTGACAGGTGGATAGGTTATACTACCGTTAAAGTAATCTGGTACCAAAGATTGTTCAATTTTTATCCGCTTTACCTTGCAGCTTCTAATGGCGCTCCATTGATTAAAGATAACAAAGCTGCCTTTAACAATGATTTTGCGATTGGTGTATTTAGCTTTTTGCAAAAACTATATAAAAATAATTATTTTTCTAAACAACGAATGGCGGCAGCGCAGGATCCGTTTATCATGCAACGTGTTGCCACATTGTTTACAGGTCCGTGGCAAATCTCCTATTTAGACAAGTTTAAACCCGAAGACCTGGAATATAGCTTTTATTCAATCCCTGTTCCTGATAATCACGAAGGTCCGGTTTACACTTACGGGGATCCAAAGAATCTGGTGATATTTAATACTTGTAAAGATCCTCAAACAGCATGGGAATTTATTAAAACCATAATCAATAAGGAAGGTGACCTGAAACTATTGGAGATCACAGGTCAGTTTCCGAGAAGGAAAAATCTTGTTGATGATCCATATTTCAGCGATTTCCTCAAACAAGACCCCAAAATGGAAATATTTGCACAACAGGTAGAGTATATTAAGGGAGTGGATAGTCACGAGTTGATAGTGGAGGTATTTGACATCATTTCGCAGGAATATGAAGCCTGTGTTATTTATGACAGAAAAACGCCGGAAAAAGCCATCTATGATGCCGCAAGGGCAGTTGATGTATTACTTGGAAATATTAGAGAAAATTAAGTGTTCAAATTAATTCGTGCATGTAAGTTCTAAATAACCTGTTCTGTATCCGGATCAAAGAAGATAATTTTGTTAGTATCAAGAAACAAATCTACCGGCTTGCCTGTTTCAAGTTTACTTTCCGGTGAAAACCTTGCAATCAGTTGTTTGTCGTCAAGAACTACATAAACCAGCATTTCACTGCCCATTTGTTCTATAGCAACAGAAGTAGTTTTAAGTTTTGCAAAGTGCCCGCTGTTCGTTTGAGGTTTACTGTAAATATCTTCCGGGCGAATACCGAGGATAACTTTTTTACCTTCAAATCCTGAGATAGCCTTGTTGTCTAATTCCGACAGTTCGATTTTAAGTCCGCTTTTTTCATGGATAAAATTCAAAGAACCGGCTCTCCTTATCTCGCCCTGAATAAAATTGACCGGAGGAGAACCGATAAATCCTGCAACAAACATATTGTCAGGTTTGTTATATAGTTCCATAGGTGCGCCTATCTGCATCACAACACCATCATTTAGCACAATAATTCGGTCGCCCAGGGTCATGGCTTCTGTCTGGTCATGTGTAACATAGATGATAGTTGCCTGTAACTTTTTATGTAATTTTTGAAGTTCTACACGCATTTGTACCCGCAATTTAGCATCGAGGTTACTCAGCGGCTCATCAAAAAGAAACACTTTCGGGTTTCGAACAATAGCTCTTCCAATAGCTACTCTCTGTCGCTGCCCACCCGACATAGCTTTAGGTTTCCTGTCAAGCAACTCTTCAATTTCCAGTATTTGGGCTGCCTTTTTAACACGTTGGTCAATTTCTTTTTTGGGTACTTTTTTCAGTTTGAGTCCAAATGCCATATTCTGGTAAACAGTCATGTGGGGGTATAGAGCATAGTTTTGAAAAACCATAGCTATATCGCGGTTTTTGGGTAAAAGGTCATTCACCCTGTTGCCGTCAATTAACAGATCGCCACCGGTGATATTTTCTAACCCGGCTACCATTCGTAATATAGTACTTTTCCCGCATCCTGAAGGACCTACTAAGACTGCAAACTCTTTATCTTTTATTTCTACATTGACATTTTTAACAACATTTGTTTTTCCATCGTAGCTCTTATCTATATTATTAAGTTTTACGTCAGCCATTGGTTATAGAATGTTTATTCAAAATTAATAATTTAATGTTTTAAGTTGACTTATTAACATCG
>JAIORT010000082.1 GCA_021107975.1 Bacteroidales bacterium
GGTTGAATAAGCATTGGAGGAATATAAGTAGTTTCAGTATGCAACTTAGGATCAATTTCTATGATGAAATCAAATTTTTGTTTAAAACGAATCCTTTCGAGTTCAATGTACAATTGTAAAGTATTCACCTCGTCTTCCAGCGATATCATTTTTTTCCTTGAATTTTCAAGGATGTATCTCATTAGTTTGGCAAACTTAGATAAATATGTCATGGCTGTTAAAGCATCATTACCCGAAATATAGCTTTGAATCGAATTTAGCGAATTGAAAATAAAATGCGGATTCATCTGCGAACGGAGAAGGCGTTGTTCGGTTTCCAGGTTTTTCTTTTCCAGTTCGCTCTGATAATGTTTTTGCTTTAGCTTATATCTGCTAAATAACAAACTTCCAATAAGAACAACTACCAATACTACAGTAATTAATAAATAAAGTTGAATCGATTGTTTCCTGATTTTTAGGGATTGAATCTCATTATCTTTGGTCAATAATGAAATTTCCTTCTCTTTCCTTTCTGTTTCATACTTTGTTTGCATTTCCGATACCTTCTCTGCAAGATTAGTGCTGTACAATGTATCCTTCAAAATGAGGAATTTCTCCTGTGTTTTAAAAGCATTTTTATAATCACCTATCAAAACATAATAATCAACCAGGTTTACATAAATTTCGCTGAGTGTTTTTTTCTGCCCTGTTTCTTCAGCCAATTCAATGCCTTTAATAATATAGGGATATGCTCTTTCAGGATTTTTTTGGAGAAGGTAAATTCCTGCAATGTTATTAGTTACAGAGGTTGCTCCTCCTTTGTTATTGATCTCGGAAAAAATTTGAATGGATTCGAATAAATATTCAAGGGCTTTATCAAGGAAATTCATATGTTTCATGATAATTCCCAGATTATTAAGCGTTTCGGCAATTTCCCGTTTATTTCCATATTTTTTTCGAATTTCAAGGGCATCCTGATAATAATCAAGGGCTTTATCAGATTCTTTCAGTTTTTCATATATTGAACCGATATTATGCAGCGACTGTCCAATATCTATAGAATCTCCCAGTTTTTTTCCGATATCAAGGCCTTTTTGAAAATATTCCAGTGCCTTTTGATGCTGACCCATGCTATTGTACAACGAGCCGATATTGTTGTAACTACTGGCTAAATTTTTTTCGCTTTCCGGCAAGCCTGTTTCCAACATCTCATTTCTTATGGCAAGGGCGTTTAAATTACATTCAAGCGACTTTTCAAAATTACCAAGGTAATAATAGTCGTATCCAAGGTTTGAAAATATATTTGATAAAAACTTGTTATTATTAAGTTCTTTAGCCATATCCAATGCTTTCAGGTCGTATTCAAGGGCTTTTAAATTATCACCTGAATAAGCATAGCCTGTGGCAATATTTGATAAAGAATGTAATTTTTCTTCTTTCAACTCATATTTTAGTGCAATATCTAAGGCTTTTTTACCGTATTCAATTCTTAATCCTGGTGAATTTTTGGTATTGAAAACCGCCAATTGGTTATAAATTTCTGCCTTATCCTGTTCAGGCACTTGTTCAAGTTGCTGCAAAAGGCTATCAATCTTATTTTCCTGCGCATTTATGCAAAGATTAATCAATAAAAACCCAAGTATTAATATTAGTCCTGTTTTTTTCATATCATAAAAATAGTCAACAAATTTAATAAAAAACATACAAAACATAAACACGCTAACATTTAAAGACTCAACCAAATTCTATTTCAAAACCGTCATCTGCTATCAATTACACACCGAATTCTATTTTATAGTTGACAATGCCTGTAGTTCTATATTAATTTTAATAAATTATTTAAAATATAAGGAGAACCATACTATGAAATCAAACTTAAATTTTCTGTTAAAAACACTACTTACATTACTTATTTGTTCCTGGAGTTTTAGTGTATTTACTAAAGAAGTGGCTGTGAACACAGCTAAAAATGTTGCCATTAATTTATACACCGAAAGGGCTGATAACCTTATTCCAAATAATGGTATAAGCAGGATAATTGAAGAAAAAGAAAAAGGGGAAACCATTTTTTATGTAATGATATTTTCAGAAAAAGGCTTTGTCCTGGTATCTGCCGATGATATCGTTCAACCAATCCTGGGTTATTCCTTCGAAAGCACTTATGATGAAAATAACCATTCACCGGCATTTGAGTTTTTTATTTTAAAAAGATACAAAAAGGAAATATATGCAGCTAAACAGGCAAAAGTTACAGCGAATATAAAAACAACAAATAATTGGGCTAAATATTTGGTTGACCCAACTTTGTTTCAATCAAAAGACACTACGGTTGAAAATCCATTGTTAACAACCATATGGCATCAAAGGTGGCCATATAATGCTCTTTGTCCCGAAGATACATCATCTTGTAACACTTGTAATGATCATGTTGTAGTTGGTTGTGTTGCCACTGCAATGGCGCAGGTTTTGAACTTTTGGCAACACCCCTGGCATGGTACCAATTCACATTCCTATACACACCCTGAGTATGGTGAATTATCTGCTGATTTTGAAAACACCTATTACAATTTCGACAAAATGCCAGATACGGCAACCGAATATTCCGAAGACCTTGCAGAATTGAATTATCATTGTGGTGTAGCGGTTAATATGAATTATGGGCCAAATAGTTCAGGGGCCTGGGGAGACGGAAGCGAAGATGTAGCTAATGCACTCAAAAACTATTTCTATTTCAGCCAGGAGTGTGAAGATATCTCCCGTTCTTCATATTCCGATTCGGAATGGATTGACCTTTTAAAGGTTGAAATAAATTCCGGACGGCCTGTAATATATGGAAGTCATGATAATGATAACGATTCGGGGCATGCATGGGTGCTTGATGGAGCTTCTACTGATGATTTTTTTAATTGTAACTGGGGATGGGGAGGAGGTCAAAATGGTTGGTTTTCAATTAATGACTTAACTCCCGGGACTCATAATTATGATTCTCAACAACATGCATCTGTCAACATTCATCCTAAAACAGGTTCTTTAAGTGGAACGCTAACATATGCAAGCAGCCCTTACAAATTCAATTTCGACCAGGTTATAGAATCAAACCAACAATTGACCATTGAACCCGGTGTGGAGGTGATTTTCAACGGACGGTACAAACTAATAGTAAGAGGACAATTGAATGCCGAAGGTTACAACGGTGGGTTTATCAATTTTAATGCACAAATACCTGAAATTGGTATGCAAGGGGTTAAGTTCGAAAACCTAAACGATAATGCTATGGATAGTTCAAAAATGTTCTATTGCAGGTTCGAGAATGGAAAAGGAACATGGGACCCGTATAACAGGATTTCACAAGGCGGGGGTGTTTATTGCAATAATTCTTCCAAAGTATTTATTAAGCGTTCAAGGATATTTAAATGCCAGGCCGACTATGGTGGTGGTATTTCCTGCCTCAATAATTCCGGGATCAGGTTACATCATAATTTAATAGATGGTGATACCGCTACTTTTTATGGGGGTGGAATGTTTTTGGATAATTCGGATGTCGTTTTAACCGAAAACCATTTTAACGAAAATCATACTACAGGAACTTATGGAATGTACTCCTCCGGAGGGGGTATTTATTGCAGGAGTTCAAATATTACTCTTTTTAAAGATGTAATAGAATATAATAACGCATTTACAGTTGGTGGCGTTGGTTTTGATTTATCCGAAGCAGTTTTGGATAGTGTTATAATTAATGATAACCAAAGTGCGGGCCTTGCAGGTGGGATGTTTGTATATAATAGCTCCGATATTATTTTAAACGGATGCCAGATATTTAATAATGATGCTATTAATGAAGGTGGTGGTGGATTAAATATACATGATAATTCTTCCCTTGAAATGAATCATTCCCTGGTTTATAATAATTATGCAATATATGGCACTTCTTTCACTTTAACATCAAATTCTACTGCTTCTGTAAACAATTGTACGCTAGCTGATAATTTCAAAAATCCCACAAGTTCTTTTCAAGGGATAACTGTTGGAAGTTCTTCCACTCTTTCGTTGAAAAACTCTATTTTATGGGACAATGGTACTATTGAAATAGTCAAGGATGAAAGCAGTATAGTAGATGCTACTTATTCAGTTATAGAAAACGGAAACTGGACAGGTACAGGTGTCACATCAGGTAATCCTCTATTTTACTCACCATCAGTATTCAATTACAATCTGACCTGGTATGGTTTTCCCATCCCTGATGAACAGAGGTCATCAGGAATTGACAGCGGCGACCCCTCATCACCTCTCGACCCGGATGGGACCCGTGCCGATATGGGTGCCCTTCCTTACGAACAAACATATACTTCAATCCCGGGAGGAAATATCAGTGGAACCCTGACCTGTGCCGATAGCCCATATTATGTTTATGGCGACTTAGAAATACTTTCAACAGATGAATTGATAATAGAACCTTGTGTTACTGTAATCTTCCAGGGTGATTATAAATTGGAAGTTAGTGGGCGGCTCCTGGCCGAAGGAACAGAAACTGACCGCATAACTTTTGCTGCTGCCGACACTGTTGAGTGCTGGCAGGGATTGAAGATTGTGAATACCAACTATAACGGCCAAGACTCAACAAAACTCGTCAACTGCAGGATAACATTCGGCAGCGCCGACATAGGCGGCCCAAGTAACTATAGGCAGGGGGGTGCTGTTTATTTGAATAACTCATCTGATGTATTAATCAAAAACTGCCTGATGAATAAAAACTATGCTGCAAATGCCGGTGGTGCAATGTACCTCGAAGGATCTTTACCAGATATAATAAATAATACTTTCAGCGATAATTCCTCACCCCTTGGAGGGGCTATTTTCTTTTCCTATGGCAGTCCGGTTATTCATGGAGGAATTATTGAAAATAATGAAGCTGAATCAGGTGGCGCCTGTTTCTTAAATGGTTCTAATCCCACATTTTCGGGGGTAACAATAAGGAATAACAATGCAAAATTTGGTGGGGGAATTTATATGTATGGAGGATGTACCCCGGTATTTGATCCGGTAAACCTTTGTAATATTTATATGAATTATGCTTATGCTGCCGGACTAGATTTTTGTGCTATTAGCTGGTGGGGATATCCGATAGTTATTAATGTTGATACATTTACGGTTATCAATTCAAACAGTCATTTTGTCTATCCGGAAGATATTTATACGCTAAACATCCAAAATGGATTAATAGAACAAACC
>JAIORT010000331.1 GCA_021107975.1 Bacteroidales bacterium
TTCTTTTTCCTTCGGCTAAGAATTTGTGCAATCCTTTCTAACTCACGCTCCCTGCCGACAATCGGATCCAGTTTTCCTTCTTCAGCGTATTTTGTAATATCCCTTCCAAAATTGTCTAAAACAGGTGTTTTAGATTTAGAATCGGATACCTTTTTAATATTTCCACCGAAATGCCTTCCGCCTTCATCAGAATCTCCATTAGCTGTACTTCCCGGCATATCATCCTTTGGATCCAGCCTTAATCCACCTTCACTATTCGAAATAATCGCTTTCAGTTCATCTTTCACAGCATCGTAATCAACGCCATAATCATTAAAAGCTTTTGTAACAATGTTGTCATTGTCTTTAAGAATCGCTAATAAAAGATGTTCTGTTCCAATAAGATCACTATTGAAAAGTTTTGCTTCTAAGTAAGTTATTTTCAGCGCTCTTTCAGCTTGCTTAATCAAAGGGATGTTATCTGTTGTCTTTACTTTCTTCTCTTTAGGATTGGCAACAGCAATCTCAATTTCTTTTCTCACCTTCGACATATCCATACCAAAGTAAGACAGGATTTGTATTGCCATTCCTTCTCCTTCCCGAATTATTCCAAGTAACAAATGTTCGAGTCCGATATAATCGTTTCCAAGCCTGATTGCTTCCTCACGGCTATATGAAAGTACATCCTTAACGCGTTGTGAAAATTTAGCTTCCATATTAAGATTGCTATTATGAAAAAATTTAACGATGTAAAAAATTAAATATTATTATTTTTTCTACGATAAAGCACTGTAATTGTTATATTTCAAGATAAACGGATACTTTGTCAAATATCTTACCAAAATGCCTGTTTAATAACTATGAATGACAATTTGTCGCTCCTGCCAAATGTAGATACAAAGGTACAGAAAAAACGAGTATGTTCATAATTTTTATTAACATATCTATGTTAGTAATAAAATCCTTTTAAAAATAACTACGTTTTAGTAAATTTTGTTAAATTCGTAATTTTTTAGGACGATTTGTAATTAACTGTTTTTGAAGCGTATAAGAATATGGAAAATACACAAAGTGGTGAAAAGATTATAAAGGTTAACATCGAAAGCCAAATGAAGTCGGCTTACATTGATTATGCAATGTCGGTCATAGTGTCAAGAGCACTGCCAGATGTAAGAGACGGATTAAAGCCGGTTCACAGAAGAGTATTATACGGGATGCTTGAATTAGGAGTATTTTCAAACAGACCATATAAAAAATCAGCAAGGATAGTAGGGGAGGTGCTTGGTAAATATCACCCCCATGGCGATACGTCGGTTTATGATGCAATGGTGAGAATGGCTCAGGATTGGTCGCTTCGTTATCCATTGATTGACGGACAGGGTAATTTTGGCTCAATGGACGGAGACAGCCCGGCAGCAATGCGATATACCGAAGCAAGGCTTAGGAAGATATCAGAGGAAATGCTAGCTGATATCAATAAAGATACTGTAGATACACAATTGAACTTTGATGATACTCTATCTGAACCTACCGTACTTCCTGCAAAAATCCCTAATCTGCTTGTTAACGGGGCTTCTGGAATTGCTGTAGGTATGGCAACCAACATGCCTCCGCATAATTTGAATGAAGTTGTTGACGGCACGATTGCTTATATTGATAATAATGAGATTACCATCCCTGAGTTAATGAAAATGATTAAAGGTCCGGACTTTCCGACCGGAGGAATCATTTATGGTTACGATGGCGTTAAGAACGCCTATGAAACCGGACGCGGAAGAATTATCATGAGGGCAGAGGCAAACATTGAGGAGAATGATAATGGAAAAGCAAGGATTATTGTTACATCTATTCCTTACCAGGTGAACAAGGCTGAAATGATTAAAAAAACAGCCGATCTTGTAAATGATAAAAGAATTGATGGTATTTCGGATATAAGGGACGAATCGGACAGGGATGGACTCCGGATTGTTTATGACCTCCGCAGAGATGCAATTCCGAATGTTACTCTTAATAAATTATACCAACACACTCAACTTCAGACATCCTTCAGTGTAAACAACATAGCATTGGTTAATGGTCGTCCTATGCTACTTAACCTGAAGGATATGATAAAATATTATGTGGAACACAGGCACAAGGTTTTAATAAGGAAAACCGAATACGAATTAAAAGAAGCTAAAAAAAAGGCTCATATTCTTGAGGGATTAATAAAAGCATTAGACCACCTTGATGAAATAATTGCCCTGATAAGGTCTTCTCAAACTCCCGACGAAGCAAAGAACGGCTTAATGGAAACATTTGAATTTTCAGAAATTCAAGCCAAAGCTATTCTCGATATGAGATTGCAAAAACTTACAGGTTTAGAACAGAAAAAGCTAAAGGAAGAATATGCCGAGATACTCAAACTGATTGAAAGCCTTAAAGAGATTCTTGAAGATGAAATAATTAGAATGAATATCATTAAAGACGAGCTAAAAGAAATTAAAGAAAAATATGGCGATGAAACAAGAACAGAGATTGAATATACAGCCAGCGATTTTAACATAGAAGATACTATTGCCGATGAAGAAGTTGTTATTACTATTTCTCACCTGGGCTATATCAAAAGAACACCGCTCACTGAATACAGAAGGCAACACAGGGGAGGGATAGGAGCTAAAGGCAGCAACACCCGTGGCGATGATTTTCTTGAGCATCTTTATATTGCCACCAATCATAACTACATGCTTTTCTTTACTGAAAAAGGTAAATGTTACTGGCTGAGGGTTTTTGAAATTCCGGAAGGCGCTAAAACCTCAAAGGGCAGAGCAATTCAGAATCTCGTTAACATTGAACGGGATGATAAGGTCAAAGCGATAATAAATGTAAAAAATCTTAAGGACGAGGATTACATTAATAATAATTACATTACGCTTTGTACTAAAAAGGGAACAATTAAAAAAACTACCCTCAAAGCATATTCCCGTCCACGTATTAATGGTATTATTGCAGTTAAGATAAAGGAAGATGACATCCTGCTTGAGGCAAGGCTGACCAATGGTAAAAATGAAATTATTATGGCATTGAAATCGGGGAAGGCTATCAGGTTTAATGAAAGTAAGGTAAGACCAATGGGAAGAAATGCAGCAGGAGTAAGGGGTATCAGGCTGGCAGGTCCGAAAGATGAAGTAGTTGGTATGATATGCCTGGAAAACGGGAAAAACGACGTTCTCGTAGTTTCGGAAAACGGATACGGAAAACGATCGAAGCTTGAAGATTACCGCATTACAAACAGGGGAGGGAAAGGTGTAAAAACTATTAATATTACTCCCAAAACAGGTAACCTAATAGCCATTAAAGCAGTTGGTGATAACGATGATTTAATGATCATCAACAAATCGGGAGTTCTTATACGTATGGCTATTGCCGATTTAAGGGTTATGGGTAGGGCAACACAAGGTGTCAGACTTATAAACATCAGGGAAGGAGATGCTATTGCTTCAGTCGCCAGGGTTGAAATAGAAGAAGAAGTCGTCGAAATTGAAGAACCGGCAACAGAAATAAATCAACCGGATGATAATACACAACAGACAGAATAACTGATATTTATATAAGGTTATCTAAATTAATAATACAAGCATGCTTAATAAGAATGATTCCAAATTGGCTTGTTATTTGGTTAATATCTTACATTAATTAATATTTTTGTCAAACGTTTAACACAAAAACATTTATAATTATGAAGAAGTTAGCATTATTAATCGCTTTTATTATTACTACTACATTTAGCTTTTCGCAGAATAATATGGTAGTAAGCGCATTTAATTATCACCGAAACGGCAAACTCGATAAAGCAAAAGAGGCAATCGATAAAGCCACTGTACACCCAAAAACCATTAGTAATGCCAAGACCTGGTATTACAGGGGTAATATTTACATTGATATTTACAATAGCCAGGATGAGAACTATAAAAATCTTGACCCGGATGCCTTGTATAAAGCGTATGAAGCCTATACAAAGGCTACGGAGCTTGATACTAAAAAAACTTATGCAATTGATATAATACAAAGGATGCCAATTGTAGCACAAGCATATTTTAATGACGGGGCAAACAAATATAATCTCGGAATGGGAGCCAAAAGTGATAGCGCACTTGCAGTAAAGGAATTTAAAAATGCAGTTAATTCCTTTGAGAAAGCGTACGATATTTATTATGAAGCAGGAGCTATAGATACACTTTCATTATATTACATCGCTTATACAGCCAATTTATCTCATGACTATGAATTAGCATTAGATAAATTTAACACCTTAATTGAATACGATTATCCTGAACCGGGAATTTATTCGTCCATTTCAAAAATTTATATTGATTATAAAGATGATGCAGTTAAGTCAGAAGAATATTTAAAATTAGGTATGCAGAAATTTCCGGGTAATGAATACCTTTTATTTGCTACAATTAATTTTTACCTTGAAAGAGATAAAACTGCCGAAGCACTTGATCTGCTTGAAGTAGCCGCAGAATTAGAAGACGTTAATGAAACTATTTTTTATGCCATTGGTGTTCAATACAATAAAATTGTGGAAGATACAAACCAAAGCAATGAGGCAAGGGATAATGCTTTTGAAAACGCGGTAAACGCATATAAAAATGCGCTTGAAATAAACCCTGATTATTTCGATTCGAATTATAATATGGGAGCTTTATACGTAAATAAGGCAATAGGAATTATTGAAATAGCAAATCAATTACCACTTGATGCTACTGAAGAATATAAAACGATGAATGAAGAAGCAAAGAATTATTTGAGTTTAAGTTTGCCATACCTTGAAAAAGCACATGAATTGCAGCCGGATGATATTAGCACATTGGGATCGTTAAAAGATATTTATACAAGGTTAAAAATGTATGATAAGATGAAAGAAATAAATGCTAAGTTAGAGAATAGATAAAAAAATAACATAATAAAAAATAAATAGGAGAGGTGTTGCTAAAATCTCTCCTATGTTTTTATATTTCCTATTTAACATAATATTAATTATAGGGCAATATTCCATATTCTAAAATGCATTGGATTTCAAAGTTCAATTACTCTGTTATTCATAAATTGCAAATGTTCATTGTATTTCACATATCCTACTTGATTAGTAACTAACATTGTATCTCCAATCTTAAAATCAGGAATGTTTTGATGATGATGTCCAAATATCCAATAATTAATTTTTGAT
>JAIORT010000726.1 GCA_021107975.1 Bacteroidales bacterium
TAAAAAGTATCGGAGTTAAATGTAAATATTTCAAAGAAAGGATACGGATGTTCCCAAATTACTGTCTTTTGCCAGGAATCCCCTCCATCTGAAGATTTCATAAGCACAAGGTCTGTGAGATAATCTCCGGCAACAAAAGCAATAACATCTCCTTTTGGTTCAGCCCATATATAAGAGCCAATGGTAAATCCCAGGTAATTGTCGGGACCTAATCCTGGAGCCTGCCCTGCGGGATCCCAGGTTTGTCCTCCGTCTGTTGACCGGGCATAATGGATAAATCCCCTGACAGGTTGTGCAGGTGTGGGCACAAAAGAATCATCAGTATCTAAATACAATAATTGAACAATATTATGCTCAACCCCGGATGTAACTACAACAGGATGTTTATATCCGGAACCACTGAAATATCCTTCCTGCCAATTACCGGTTCCTTTTTCTTCCCTGGTACTTATAATGAGTCCGTTTTCGCCCTGAGAAACAACCATTTCACCGTTTTCCAGATAGGCAGTATAAGAAGGGTTTATTGCCCAAACTGATGTAACAGACTGAGTAGGTAAAGGTCCCCAACTGTTCCCGTCAAAATAATTATAACCTATTCCCATATCAGGAAATTGAGGAAAGTCAAAGCCCATATTCCAGACAGCGCCCATGGTTCCGTCTTCATAATAATAAATTCGGTTTTGCATGGTTCGCCAGGTTTGAAGGTCGTACCAGGTATCTCCGATAATGATTTCTTCGGTTGGCAAGATTTCTGGCTGACAATAAAGGGCGTTTGCCATTAGAGCAGCAATAAAGAATAAAGTAATTTTTTTCATAATAATTGGATTAGTGAGTTAATGATCATTTTTTAAAACTTCGGAAGATTTACAGTTCCGAAAGATACATAAAATTGTATTGCTTGTCAAGAGAAAATCAGTTTCCGGTTGGAAAAAATAAGTCTACGGCACAATAAAAATATCGTAATTTTGACCTCTGTAAAATCGACTAAAAAAATCAAAATATGGAACTCACAGAATTTCAAGAAGCTGTATTGGAAGGGATACCTGATGAATTGCCCGAAGCGCAAGATTGTGATCCCGGCGTAAGTCATGCACCAAAGAGAAAAGATATTTTAAGCCCTGAAGAAAAAAAACTGGCAGTTAAAAATGCTTTAAGATATTTTAACAGGAAACATCATGCTGTGTTAGCACTTGAGTTCAAAAAGGAACTGGAGAATTACGGCAGGATTTATATGTACCGGTTTCGCCCGGGATATAAAATTTACGCCCGTAGTTTCGATGAATTTCCACATAAATCGAAGCAGGCTGCCGCTATTATGCTGATGCTTTGCAATAATCTTGACAACGCTATTGCGCAGCATCCTCACGAACTGATAACTTATGGAGGAAACGGCGCAGTGTTTCAAAATTGGGCGCAGTATCGCCTCACCATGAAATACCTTGCCGAAATGACCGATGAGCAAACCCTGGTACTTTATTCAGGTCATCCGATGGGAGTGTTCCCTTCTCATAAAGACGCTCCGAGAGTTGTTGTAACAAACGGAATGGTAATTCCTAATTACTCAAAGCCCGATCATTGGGAGAAATTCAATGCACTCGGTGTTTCCCAGTACGGGCAAATGACCGCAGGTTCGTTCATGTATATTGGTCCGCAGGGAATAGTGCATGGAACAACTATAACTTTAATGAACGCAGGAAGAAAAATACAGAAAGAGAATGAAGGGGCTGAGGGTAAAATATTTGTTACTTCAGGGTTAGGCGGCATGTCGGGCGCACAGGCAAAGGCTGCTGTTATTGCCGGAGCAATAGGGGTTGTTGCCGAGATAAATCAGAAAGCTGTTCAAAAACGGCATGAGCAGGGATGGGTGGATGAGGTTTACAGTGATTTGGATAAGCTGACAGAAAGGATGATCATGGCACAATGTAATAAAGAAGCTGTGTCAATGGCTTACACGGGAAATATAGTTGATTTATGGGAAAAACTGGTTGAAAAAGATATTCATGTTGACCTTGGCTCCGATCAAACCTCTTTGCACAATCCGTGGGCAGGTGGTTATTATCCGGTTGGATTGACCTTTGAAGAATCGAACGAAATGATGACTAAAGATCCGGAAGGATTTAAGAAACGGGTGCAGGAATCGTTGAGAAGACAAGTTACAGCCATTAATAAACTCACTGCAAAAGGCATGTATTTCTTTGATTACGGAAATGCTTTCCTCCTTGAATCCAGCCGCGCAGGAGCCGATATTCTGAAAAAAGACGGAAGTTTTAAATATCCTTCCTATGTTCAGGATATTATGGGTCCTATGTGTTTTGATTACGGATTCGGCCCGTTCCGTTGGGTATGTACTTCCTCAAAGCCCGAAGACCTTGATTTGACTGATAATATTGCAATGGAAGTATTGGAAGAAATTGCCTCATCCGCACCTAAGGAAATTACTCAGCAATTGAGGGATAATATCCGGTGGATAAAAGAGGCAAAAGAAAACAAACTTGTGGTTGGATCGCAGGCAAGGATACTTTATGCCGATTGTGAGGGAAGAACCAAAATTGCTGCTGCCTTTAATAAAGCTGTCAGAGTTGGTAAGATATCCGCTCCTGTTGTACTTGGAAGAGACCACCACGATGTTTCCGGAACCGATTCACCTTACCGTGAAACTTCAAATATTTATGACGGTTCTCAGTTTACGGCAGACATGGCAGTGCAAAATGTTATCGGCGATTCATTCAGGGGCGCCACCTGGGTTTCGATTCACAATGGCGGCGGTGTAGGCTGGGGAGAGGTGATAAACGGCGGTTTTGGAATGGTCCTCGACGGCTCTGATGATGCCGACAGAAGACTCAGAATGATGCTTTACTGGGATGTGAACAACGGAATAGCCCGCCGCAGCTGGGCAAGGAACCACGGAGCTGTGTTCGCAATTAAAAGAGCTATGGAATCAGAACCTGAGTTAAAGGTTACAGTTCCCAACATTGCCGATGATAGTTTGATTAATGAATTATTTGATTGAAAAAATAATAAGCTAAACTAATAATGAACCTCACAAAAACTAAACACTTTGAGTTTTTACAAAATGTTTCCATTTTTAAAAACCTTGAAAAAGAAGAATTAGAATCAGTACTAAAGTATTTATTTCTGAAAGAGATCGCCGAGAACGAACTGGTTTTTGCCCGGCTCGAAAAAGAACAGATACTTTATATAGTAAGATATGGTAAGCTAAAGTTAGAGTTAACAGGTGGCGCAGAAAAGATTTATAAAAAGGGAGATGTATTTGGTGAAGTTGCACTTATTAACCATCACTTCCGAACAGGAAGCATTAAAGCCACGGAACCCTCAATGTTGATCTGTTTAAACGGGTCTGATTTAATGGATAGAAACAAGATTCCCTCTGAAACAGCTTTGAAAGTGTTTATTGAACTTGCACGGATGGTTACATCATACCTCGTTACTGCCGAAAATACTTCTACGCACAGGCTGATTGAACAGGGCGAAAACGATTATGTGGAATTCAAATCAACGCTTCGTTATAATTTATTTACCAAAAAGTTTGACAAAGAAATCGAACATGCAGCATTAAAGAGTATTGCTGCCTTTATGAATTCATCGGGTGGCACCCTGATTATCGGGGTTGATGATAAGAAAAATATTCCTGGACTTGAAAATGATAAGTTTCGGGATAATGATCATTTATTATTGCATTTAACAAAGCTGATTCAGGAAAGGATAGGAATACAGCATACTGCATTTGTCAGGTCGGTAGTTGAGGAAATAAACGGAAACAGGTTGTTGCGGGTTGATGTTAAACCGTCTCCGATTCCGGCGTATTTGGTTCATAATAACGATGAGATATTATATGTAAGAACAGGCCCTGCCACTTCGCAAATGAAAGTTAGCGAGGTTTATGATTATATACAGTCGAGGTTTCATTAAACAGAAAAAAGAAGAGAGGATTAACTTAAAAGCCACTATTTATGTTTTCATGCTTATTATAACAGACAACCGCATACCGGAACAAGCCAAAGAAAGCCTGTCGAGATATGGAGAAGTGGTTCGGTTTGAAACAAAAGGAATAACTTACCAAGCCATTTCCGGGCATCCTGATATATTCTTTTGTAGGGCAGGAAGCCAATTGATAATTGCACCTAACTTACCGGAACATTATAAAAAAGTATTAACCCAAAATTCTATTTCATTTGTTGAAGGTGAACTTCCAACAGGATACAAATACCCTGAAAGTGCCAAATACAATGTAGCAACTACCGATAAATATCTGATCCATAATTTCCGGTTTACCGATCCGGTGATTACTGATCAGGCTGCCGACCTTGACTTTATCCATGTCAATCAGGGCTATTGCCGGTGCAATCTTTTTCCGTTGAAAGATGACCACTTTATAACCTCTGATAAAGGGATTTACAGAGTGCTGTCGAATTACAATTTTAATGTACTTATGGTTGATCCGAAAGGTATTGTCCTTCCCGGATTTGAACACGGTTTCTTCGGAGGGGCTTGCGGTGTTTTCAAAGACAATGTATTTGTGCTTGGGAATTTACACTATTTTGATGATGGAGAAAAAGTCAGGCAATTCCTTAAAAGGCTGGATTACGAAATTGTTGAATTGTATAATGGTCCTTTGTTTGATGGCGGAACTATTATGTTTATTTAAGATAAAATTTGTATGTACAATTATAACCGCAATGTACGCAAGGAAGGCGCAAAGTTCGCAACGAATTCCCTGCGCTCTTTGCCGATAGTTATCGGTATTGCGGTTAAATAATAAAACAGAAATTAAAAATAACATCTTATGACAGAAAATGAAATTTCAAAAATTATTTTTAGCAGTGCATTAAAAGTACATAAAGCATTGGGGCCGGGTTTGTTGGAAAAGGCTTATGAAGAATGTTTGTTTTATGAATTAAGGAAGTCGGGATTATTTGTTGAGAAGCAGAAACCACTACCACTTATCTACGAGGAAGTAAATCTTGAAGTCGGATATCGTGTTGATATTCTTGTTGAGAATAAAGTTGTTATTGAAGTTAAAGCAGTTGAAGCACTAAATGATGTTCACCTCGCTCAGATACTAACATATCTGAAACTTTCAGATTGTAAATTAGGATTACTTATTAACTTTAATGTTACACTTATTAAAAATGGGATAAGGCGTGTAGTTAACAATTTGTAAT
>JAIORT010000827.1 GCA_021107975.1 Bacteroidales bacterium
GATATTCAGTGCATAGGAGCAACTACCCTGGATGAATATCGACAGTACATTGAAAAAGACGGCGCCCTGGAAAGAAGATTCCAGAAAATTTTGGTTGATCCGACAACACCTGATGAAACTTATGACATTCTGAATAACATTAAAGAAAAATACGAAGACCACCACTTAGTAAGCTATACCAATGATGCAATAAAAGCTTGTGTTGACCTTACAACAAGATATATCACCGAAAGGTATCTGCCTGATAAAGCCATTGATGCACTTGATGAAGCCGGGTCGCGGGTACATATTAAAAATATTCATGTACCTATTGAAATAATTGATATTGAAAATCGCATTGAGGAAACAAAGTCAAAGAAAACACAAGCTATTAATAACCAGAAATTTGAAGAAGCTGCAAAATTCAGGGATATAGAAAGAAAATTACAGGACGATCTCGAAAAAGAAAAGAAAGAGTGGGAAGAAGAGTCGAAGATAAACAGGGAAATAGTAAGCGAAGAAAATGTTGCTGAAGTAATTGCTATGATGACAGGGGTTCCTGTTCAGAGAATAGCTCAGAATGAGAGTGAAAGGCTTGTGAATATGGAAGATGATCTTGAAAATTCAGTAATCGGTCAGAATGAAGCAATAAAAAAAGTCGCTAAAGCAATTCGCCGGAATCGTGCAGGACTGAAAGATCCCAGCAAGCCTATCGGTACATTTATTTTCCTGGGACCAACCGGTGTAGGTAAAACACACCTCGCTAAAGTGCTGGCAAAATATTTATTCGACAGCGAGGATACGCTTGTAAGAATTGATATGAGCGAATATATGGAAAAATTTGCGGTTTCGCGTCTCGTTGGAGCGCCTCCGGGTTATGTCGGGTACGAAGAAGGCGGACAATTAACAGAAAAAGTACGCAGAAAACCATATTCAATTATTTTGTTAGATGAAATAGAAAAAGCACATCCTGATGTTTTTCATTTATTGCTGCAGGTTTTGGATGATGGTGTTTTAACGGATAGTCTCGGAAGAAAAGTTGATTTTAGAAACACTATTGTAATCATGACCTCCAATATAGGTTCAAGGCAGTTGAAAGATTTCGGACAGGGTGTCGGATTTAATACTGCTGCTAAAAAATCATCCAAAGCAACTTATGCACGTAGTGTTATTGAAAATGCCCTTAAAAAAACCTTTGCCCCTGAATTCCTGAACAGGATTGACGATGTGGTGATATTTGATCATCTTGAAAGAGAAGGTATTCATAAGATCATCGATATAGAACTGAATTACCTCTTTGACAGAATACATAAACTCGGTTATAAAATGACTGTAAACAAAAAAGCAAAGGATTTTATTGTTGATAAAGGATGGGATGAGCAATACGGTGCCAGACCTTTGAAACGGGCTATTCAGAAATATATCGAAGACCCGCTTGCAGAAGAGATCATTAAAACCAAAATTGAAGATGATTCCAAAATAATTGTTGATTACAAAGAAGGAGATGATGAATTAACTATTATGGTGAAACAACCTGAAAAAAAAATAGTTAAAAACTAAAATGTTATTGTTTCCAATTCGGAACTATTTTCTATTGTTTTTTGTCGTTCGCAATTTATGAGTTTTTCTTTTATAATTGGTATATCCGGACTAAAACAACTTACTCTTATAGAGAATCCGTCATCATATAAATGTACTTTTGAGCCTTTTGTGTCTTTAATTTTTATCTCCTTTTGATTCTGATATTTTTTTTCTTCATCATTAAAATATTTGTTTATAAGCTTGTTTGAAAGATCAGTAAAATCAACATTTTGACTTTCTTTTTTAAAATTGTACTGACCCATAACAAATATATTATCAATAAAACAAAATAATACAATAGCATAATAATCATACATTTTATAGCCATATCCCCATATATAAATTTTCACATCCTTAAATTCTTGTATTGTAAAATAGTCGGGGTCACCTTTCTGTCTGTGAAAATCGGGATATGATTTGCCAAGTTCAAGCTCCTGGAAAACAATATCATTATTTGTTTGAACTTCTTCTTTACTCTTATTTGTTAATGAATTTAAAAAAAGATCAATTTCAAAAGTATTAGCTTGCCGATAAGGATTGTAGGAATGATGCTTTGTAAAAACATCAACATATTTATAACTGAATTTCCCATAATAAGCTTTGTAAACCCATAACTTTAGCAGTAGCTTGTAATTAAGAATTACAATAAATAAAGTTATGGAAGCCATTCCCATAACTACTAATGATATATTTATCGCTGATGAATCCATAATATTATAGTTTTATTTATTTAAATCACAATGCAAATCTAAATACAAGAAATGGAAAAAAAATCAGGGAAAATACCCAATTTTTATGCGTAAAAATACGTAATATTACTGCGTAAAAATACGTATTTTTGCAGATAAGGTGTTCGCACAGAATAAGATACATTTCTTATGAAGAAAAATCAAATTTTTCTTAATTTAGTAGAAATAGACGTATGGCTAATACAATTGGTGGTTTTTTATTTATATAAAATAAATTATGAACTAAAATTTTAATTCTTCAGATTTAGAGGCGCTTTTTATATGAAGATATTGTTTTTTACTGATATTTATATTATTTAATAGTTCTTCTTTTATAACTGGTATTCCCGGATTATAAACACTTATTCTTATAGAGAATCCATCATCAAATGACTGTATTTTTGAACCTTTTGAATCTCTGATTATTATCTCCTTCAGATTTATTGTTTCGTTATTTTCAAAATATTTGTTTTTAATCTTGCTTAAAAGATCAGTAATATTAATATTTTGATTTTCTTTTCTAAAATTGTACTGACCCATAATAAATAGATTATCAATAAAAAAATACAATACAGTAGTATCATAATCATACATATTATAGTTATATCCCCATACAAAAATTTTTATTTCCTTAAATTCTTGTATTGTGAAATAATCGGGCTTACCTTTTTGTTTATAAAAATCGGGATACGATTTGCCAGGTTCAAGTCCTTGGAAAATAATATCTTTATCTGTTAATAGCTCTTCTATACTTGTTTTGTTTAATAACTGTAAAAAATCACTAATTTCATATTTAACAGATTGTGGATAAGGATTTTTATTAATATATTTTCTGAAAAGACTAACATATTTATAACTGAATTGCCCGTAATACGTTTTAAAAATCCACAACTCTAACTGAACCCTGCGAATAACAATCACAATAATAAAAATCACCAAAACCGCTGCAATAACTATTATTGTTATATTTGCTGTAAATGAATCCATATCATAAAAAAGAAAATTATATAAAATTGATTTTAGTCTGCAAAAATATAAATTATTATCAGTAAAATAAATTAATATTTATATTTTTGGCAAGCTAAATTTATAAAATATGAAAAAGAACATACTAAAAGGCGGTGAATTCCTTATCAAAGAAACAGATTCCCAGGATGTATTTATCCCTGAAGAATTTGACGAAGAGCAAAAAATGATAGCTCAAACTTGTAAAGATTTCCTCGAAACAGAAGTTTACCCTATTCTTGAAAGAATTGACCAACAAGAAGAAGGTTTAATGCGCAGCCTGATCCATAAATCGGGTGAGCTTGGATTGCTTGGCATTTCTGTTCCTGAGAAATACGATGGTTTTGAACAATCCTTTGTTACGTCTATGCTGGCGAGTGAATCTATGGGATCGGGATATTCATTTTCTGTGGCATATTCCGCTCATACAGGTATAGGAACACTTCCTGTTGTTTATTACGGCAATGAAGAACAAAAACAAAAATATCTTCCTATGTTTGCTTCAGGAGAATGGGCAGCGGCTTATTGTCTGACAGAGCCAAATGCAGGTTCTGATGCCAATGCAGGTAAATCAAGGGCTGTGTTATCGGAAGACGGGAAACACTATATTTTGAACGGTCAGAAAATGTGGATTACAAATGGCGGGTTTGCAGATGTTTTTACGGTTTTTGCCAAAATTGATAATGACCGTGTTCTCAGTGCTTTTATTATTGAAAGTGCATGGGATGGAGTGGTTATCAATCCCGAAGAAAGAAAAATGGGGATTAAGGGTTCCTCAACTGTCCAGATTTTTTTTAATGATGTAAAAGTGCCGGTCGAGAACTTGCTTGGCAGACGCGGGCAGGGATTCAGAATTGCTTTGAATATTCTTCACATGGGAAGGATCAAGTTGGGCGGAACTATTCTGGGGGCTGCCAAAAGAGCAATTACACAGTCGGTCAACTATGCAAATGAAAGAAAACAGTTTGGTCAGTTTATCTCTGATTTCGGAGCAATAAAATTTAAACTTGCCGAACAGATTATCAGAACATGGGTTACCGAATCTGCTGTTTACAGGGTTAGCAAAAACATCGACGAAATGACAGATATCCTTCTTGATGAAGGAAAGGAAAAACCAACAGCCACTATCGAAGGAATTGCTTATTATGCAATTGAAGCAGCATTACTAAAAGTGTTTGGATCGGAAGTGTTGAATTATGTGGTGGATGAAGCTGTTCAAATTTTCGGAGGAATGGGATTCTCAGCCGAAACCGATATTGACAGGGCTTACCGCGACTCAAGAATAAACAGGATATTTGAAGGCACAAATGAAATTAACAGGTTATTAGTATCGGATACAACTATTAAAAAAGCATTAAAGACAGGCTTTGATGTTGTGAGGTATGCAAACTCCATAATCAAAAACCTTAATAATGAAGCCGATACTGAGATTCCAATGGATAATTATTTCACAGAAAAACGCCACAATATTAAAAATTTTAAAAAAATAGCTTTATTATTAATTGGGGCACTTTCTGATAAATTTGAAAGAAAATTTCTTACCGAACAGGAAATCCTTTTCAATATCTCGGATATTATTATGATGGTGTACGGAGCCGAATCAGCCATGTTAAGAGTTGAAAAACTTGAAAATATGAAAGGTGAAGATGCAGTTAGTATCAATAAAGATATTCTAAATGTTTATGTTTATGATTGTGCCGATACAATAAATAAATGTGCAAAAGATGCAATAAATTCATTTGTTACAGGCGAAGATCAGGCGATTATGCTTGACAGAATTGATATTTTTACAAATGTAGCTCCCGTAAATGTGAAGGAAGCACGCAGGAGAATTGC
>JAIORT010000739.1 GCA_021107975.1 Bacteroidales bacterium
GAATCAATCATCTGCCTTTTTTGTAAGGAGGGGAACAAAACGGAAAGTCCCGTGATCTTCTTCTTTATAATTACTTTCATCAATCTTAATAATCCTTTTCATTATCTGAATGTCGGGTCCAACAGGAATAACAAGTATTCCCCCGGGTATTAGCTGATCAATCAATGTGTCAGGAATATGTGGGGCGCCGGCAGTAACAAGTATTTTATCGAAAGGAGCATAAGGCGGCAAACCTTTGTAGCCGTCTCCGTAGCTTATCAGCTTGGGTTTATATCCGATTGAAGGTAAAAAAGACTTTGTCTTAAAATAAAGATTTTTCTGGCGTTCTATTGTATAAACCCTCGCTCCAAGTTCCATCAGAATGCAAGCCTGGTAACCCGAACCTGTGCCGACTTCAAGAACTTTATCGCCTTTTTTTATTTCAAGCAATTCGGTTTGAAAGGCTACCGTATAAGGTTGCGATATTGTTTGTCCCGAACCTATTGGGAAAGGTTTGTCTTCATAAGCAAATTCAAGAAATGAAGAATCCATAAATAAATGCCGGGGAACCGTATCAATAGCTTTTAATACATTTTTATCTTCAATGCCTTTTTTTTTGATAGTTTCAACTAATTGCTTGCGAAGTCCCTTATGCCGGTACGAATCTAAAATCATAATTATAATAAAGTAATTAACCGCTCTCCGTTTATAAGTGTATTAAAATTTTTGCGAAATTAAGAAATCAGAGTATATCTTTGCCATGAAAAATTGTTTATTAAAAAAATCTTGAAAAATGATAAAAATAGGCGTTCTCGGAGCCGGGCATCTTGGCAAAATTCATATTAAATGTATTCAGGAGATTGATGGGTATGAACTTATCGGCTTTTATGATCCGGATGAAAAAAATTCATCTCAAGTTGAGAAAGACTTTGGAATTACAAGATTGCCGGATGTTCAAAGCGTTATAGATAAAACAGATGTTATAGACATTGTTACACCGACAATTTCACATTTCGAATGTGCCACTTTAGCATTAAAAAATTTTAAGCATGTATTTATTGAAAAGCCGGTTGTAAATACTCCGGGCGAAGCAAAACAATTAATTGAATTAGCCAAAGAAGCTGACCAAAAAGTTCAGGTTGGGCATGTTGAAAGATTTAACCCCGCTTTTACGGCAGTTAGACCTTATTTTACACAGCCCTTATTCATCGAAACTCACCGGCTTGCACAGTTTAATCCTCGCGGTACCGATGTGCCGGTTATCCTTGACCTGATGATACATGATATTGATATTGTTTTAAGTATTGTTAATTCTAATATAAAAAAAATCAGCGCCAGCGGGGTGCCGGTTATCAGTGATACTCCCGATATAGCTAATGCACGTCTTGAATTCGATAATGGATGCGTAGCTAATTTAACAGCAAGCCGTATTTCAATGAAAAACATGCGTAAATCGAGGTTCTTCCAGCGTGATGCTTATATCTCGGTTGATTTTTTTGAAAAAAAAGCAGAGATTTTAAAAATGAAAGATGTTGAAAATCCTGATAATGCTGATCCTTTGGCTATGATAATTGATCTTGGTGAAGGAAAAGGAGCAAAGCAGATAATTTTTGATAAACCGGAAATTAAACCGATTAATGCAATAAAAACCGAATTGGAAAGTTTTGCTGATGCCATTATAAATGATAAAACACCGCTTGTTTCTATTAACGACGGTTATGCTGCTCTTGATGTGGCTTACAGAATAATGGAGAAAATGAATTATTCTGCGGGAAATTAAACTTAATGCTTTCGTTTTTTTATAATTTCGCACTTTGAAGTAAATTTATGAATTAATCGGGTTAAGTGATAAAAGAAGGAAACATATTTATTTTAGTTTTTTTGGTACTGCTGTTTTTAATTTCAGGTACTTCCTGCGATAAATTTGAAGGCAGTCAAACGATTCCGGCATATATACAGGTTGATACCTTTTGTTTAAAACCCAATCCATCAATTGATGAAGGTGCTTTAACTCAGAATATCACCGATGTTTGGGTTTATGTTGATGACCAGATAATCGGCGTTTTTGAACTTCCGGCTATTGTCCCTGTTCTGGCAGAAGGAAATCATAAGCTTACTTTGTATGCAGGTGTTAAATATAACGGAATGTCAGGCACGCGTGGACCATATCCTTTTTACGAACCATATATAACTGATTGTGATTTTATAGTTGATAGCATTAAAATAATTATTCCATCAATATCTTATTATTCTAATACGTTTTTTGCATGGATTGAAGACTTTGAAGGTGGTTCTATCTCTTTGCAGTCAACCAATAATAGCGACACATCCTTGCAATTTATTTATCACGATCCTGTTAGTCCTGATTTTGGACATGCCAGCGGCGCAGGTTATCTTGACGGGCAGCATACTATCCTTGAATGTGCAACCCACTCTGATGAACCTGGAGAAGGCTATATCTTGCCCGGAGCGACAGCGCCTGTTTTCCTCGAAATGGATTATAATATTAATAATTACCTTATAGTTGGGCTTTTTATTTATGATATTGGTGTACAAATTACCCAGCATCCCGTTGTAGTGCTTAATCCGACAGATGGCATCTGGAAAAAAATCTATATCAATTTTACGCCTTCTGTTACCGGTTACCCTCAGGCTGATTATTTCAACGTATATATCAGGGCTGATAAAGATTCATCAGTTGAATTGCCGGCATTGAAATTAGACAATATTAAATTAATTCATAAAGAATAACATTTAATGAATAGAACCTTACAAGTTGCAAAGTATATTATTGCCGACCTTTTATCAGCAACCATTGCCTGGACACTGTTTTTTTTATACAGAAAATACTCGGTTGACCCGAATATTTTTCAATATCTCGGAGAAATTTTTTCTGATAGCAAACTTTATCTTGGAATTGCTGTTATTCCTTTGTTTTGGCTCACACTTTACATTATTATCGGTACGTACAGGAAGATTTACAGGAAATCGAGACTAAGAGAACTCGGACAAACCATCTCAATAACTTTTATCGGCGTTATCTTTATTTTCTTCTCGCTTATTCTCGATGACGTGATTATTTCTTACAAGTCGTACTATCAATCGTTTTTAATATTGTTTTTATTGCATTTTATTATTACTTATTCGTTCAGGTTGTTTATTACAACAAGAACCATCAGGAAAATCCATAACAGAACCATCGGATTTAACAGTATAATAGTTGGTAGTAATAACAATGCAGTTAATATTTATAATGAAATAGAAAACGAAGAAGTATCATCAGGGAATAAATTCATCGGGTTTGTAAATGCAATGGACTATGATAAATACATGCTGGCAGATTATCTTCCTCACTTAGGACATTATAAACATCTTAAAAAAATCATCAAAGAGAATAAAATTGAAGAAGTTATAATAGCTATTGAACGCTCGGAACAAAATAATGTTGAGAATATTATTACTGAGCTTGAAGATACAAATGTTGTTATTAAGATTATTCCAAGTCTTCAGGATTTTCTTACGGGGGCTGTAAAAACCGACAGTATATGGCAAGCTCCATTAGTTAGAATTTCGCCCGATTTAATGCCTGCCTGGCAAATGTCGTTAAAACGAATGATTGACATAATAACCTCCATTATCTGCATAATAATCCTTTTGCCGGTATATATTTTTGTGGCAATAGGAGTGAAGCTTTCATCAAAAGGTACGATAATTTACAAGCAGGAAAGAACAGGATTACATGGCAAACCGTTTATGATGTATAAATTCAGGTCGATGTATAATAATGCTGAACAAGGTACTCCTAAATTATCATCAGAAAATGATAACAGGATCACACCATTCGGTATGTTCCTGCGAAAAGTGAGACTGGATGAAACACCGCAATTCTATTCTATATTAATAGGAGATATGTCGTTGGTGGGTCCCCGTCCTGAAAGAAAATATTTTATCGAACAAATTGTAAAAAGAGCTCCGCATTACAGGTTGCTACACAAAGTAAGACCCGGAATAACATCATGGGGGCAGGTGAAATTCGGTTATGCTTCTACTGTAGATGAAATGATTGAAAGATTAAAATACGATATTCTTTATATTGAGAATATGTCGTTAGCGATGGACATGAAAATTATGATTTATACCATCCTGATCGTTATGCAGGGGAGAGGGAAGTGATTTACGATTTCAGATTTCAGATTTCAGATTTTGAAATCAGCACCCAGCACCCAGCACCCAGTTATATCTGTCCGTTTTCAATCATCAGCACTATATCTTCAATTTTTTTATCTCTGCCTTGCGGATCGTATTTAATCTTGAGGTTATACCCGAATATGCGGGCGAAAGTTTGCCAGAAAAATGCTATAAATTTCCCCCGTAATTCCTGGATTAATATATAAGATGAGTTACCTGTTTCGCGGTCAACAAGTTTAATTAATATTATTCCTTGTTTGAATGTAAAATTTTTAATATCATCTTCAAATTCATCTCTGAGTTCTTTTTCAGCCTGCTTCATTAATCTTTTACGTTCCTTCTCGCTTGAAGCATCAACAAGGATTTCTTCGTATTCATTCAATTTAATGCCTGCCAGTTTTGCATAAGGATAAACCTTTTTTACATTTTTAATTAGTTTACCATGCTTTCTTGTTAGAACTTTAATTTTCCTTGGCATTTTAGCGTTAACACAATATTCGGGCAGTTCAATTGTAATTACGGTGTCATTATTTACAATGTTGGCTTTTACAACAATACCATGAAACTTCTGTGAAAAAGATGAAGAAAGGATAAATAAGAAGGATAATATGGTTAGAATTATTTTCTTCATGAAAAAATTTTGTAGAAAAAATCAATAATTATGCCAACGACATCTTGCGTTCATAATGTTCAGGCACAAATATACTAATGCTGAATAGAAATGCAAAAATTTTAAAGGTCTATTCAGCACGCATAACTACTTCTAAACTGCTTTACTTCGCAAACCTGTAAAGAATTAGTATATAAAACAAAAAATGCGTAAATATATTATTTGTTGTGTTGTTATTTTGTCGGATTCTGGATAGGTGTTGAGAAAATGAATAAGGGAAATAGGCGCTTATATCATAATTTTTACTCCCGATGGCAAAAACTAAAATCGTAA
>JAIORT010000295.1 GCA_021107975.1 Bacteroidales bacterium
CCATAAAACAAAATAAAATCTCCCGCATCAAAAACTTCATCATCCTCACCATAAACATAAATTGCATTTTCCTGCAAATCATCATACCTGAACTCATTGTTGTCTTCAGGCAGCATTCCATTACCATTTCCGTACAATCTGACGTGTTTAGGATTGATTGAAGCCGGGTCGATACCATAACTTACCAGGTCATCGTAAGTAATTTGATGGATACCGGTTTGTTCAACAGCAATTTTGTACCAGTTGCCTTCTGATAAAACTGAATTTTGCGCATGGGCGGTTAACACCACAAACAGGAGAATTACAACTCCTGTTAAGGATTGAATCATCTTTTTCATAATAAGTCAAATTTAATGTTTAAAAATATTTTTGAATAAATAAGGAGGTAAACGTCTTGAATAAGCTATCTGTTTTTGTGAGAATTAATGGTATTACTGATTTGTTATAATAGATGATATGAATTGAACTTTGGTTGCGTTGGAGAAAGAAAACGATTATAATTTTTAACCAATAAGAGACTATTTAAAAATAATATTTATATCTGATAATTAATCCTTTACTTATTTGTGGATTTTCGTGATTTGGTGTTTTAGTGGCAAAAAAATTCAGCCACAAAAGCACGAAAGCACTAAATAACACTAAAGTAAATATAAAACGAACTTAAGCTATAAAATATTTATTTTATTAAAATTTAAACAGTCTCTAAAAACTTTTCTTTTATTTTGCCAATATCTTTGAACACTATCTTTTTAAACAAATAAAATGAAGACAAAATATATAAAACCCGATTATCTCTTTGAAATCAGTTGGGAAGTATGCAACAAAGTAGGCGGAATATATACTGTTCTTTCGTCAAAGGTGCAAACTATGATTGATGGTTTGGAAAACAATTACATCTTTATTGGACCCGATGTATGGAAGGAGACCGTTAAGAACCCCGATTTTATTGAAGATAAGTCGTTATTCAGAGAATGGCATAAAAGCGCGGAAAAGGAAGGACTGAGAATAAGAACAGGCAGATGGAATGTACCGGGGAATCCGGTTGCCGTGCTCGTTGACTTTACCCCGTTTTTTACAGAGAAGGATAAAATATTCACCTATTTTTGGGAAACTTATGAGCTGGATTCATTATCCGGCGGCTGGGATTATGTTGAACCTGCTTTGTTCGGGTATGCTGCCGGCAAAGTGATTGAAAGTTTTTATAACTATTATTTATCGGCTAATGATAAGATCATCGCTCATTTTCATGAATGGATGACAGGCTCCGGAATTTTATACCTGAAAAAAAATGTGCCTCAGATAGGTACTGTATTTACAACACATGCTACTATACTCGGAAGGTCAATTGCAGGAAATAACATGCCGCTTTATAAAAACCCTGAAAGCTATAATACAGATGAGACAGCCAAACAATTAGGGATCGCCTCAAAATTTTCATTAGAACGCTTGTCAGCAAAAGAATCGGATTGTTTTGCCACAGTGAGTGAAATAACTTCCAAAGAATGTGAATACTTCCTGTTAAAAAAACCGGATGTAATTACACCTAACGGATTTTCGGATGTATTTTTACCTGAACCCGAACAATTTGAGAAAAAACGTAAAACAGCACGTAAGATGCTCAGGGATGTTGCCGAAGCCGTTTTAAACCAAAAGATCGAAAAAAACAGTTTGTTTATTTTAACAAGCGGAAGATACGAGTTCAGGAATAAAGGACTAAATATTTTTATTGATTCTCTGAGCAAGCTAAATAAAAATAAGTCATCTGAAAAGGAAATTGTTGCTTTTATAACCGTTCCCGGACATCATGCAGGTCCGCGAAGAGAGGTAAAAGAGCTTATTGGCAAAAGTAATTATGTTGTTCCGGTTTCAAATCAGTATTTAACGCATGTGCTTTACGATTCGGAGCATGATCCGGTTCTGAACAGAATAAAGGAAAATGATATTGATAATTCTCCCGGCAGCAGTGTAAAAGTAATATTTGTTCCAGCGTACCTCAATGGAAATGACGGCATTTTTAATAAGGATTATTATGATTTGCTTATCGGTTTTGATGTAACTGTTTTTCCTTCCTATTACGAACCCTGGGGTTACACTCCGCTCGAGAGTATCGCTTTTCACATCCCGACCATTACAACCTCGCTTGCAGGTTTCGGTCGTTGGGTAGAATCGTCAATAGATATAAAACATCATGCGGTATCGGTTATTAAAAAAAATGAAACCAATGAAGCGGAAGTTGTAAATGAAATAGTTAATCTGTTGAAATATTTTACTTCTGTTGGAGAAGAAGATATGTTGAAAGCAAGGAAAGAGGCTTATGATATTTCGCAACAATTTTTATGGAAAAATCTTTCGGAACGATACAGGGAAGCGTATTCTATTGCACTTGATAAAGTTAAACCCCGGTCGGTTTTATTTAAAAAAAAGCAATCGGTATTATTGAAAGAAGTTATAAACGGAACAACCGAAAAACCTGAGTGGAAAAAGATACTTATCAAACCGCAAATCCCGGATGAACTGGAGCCTTTAAATAAACTTTCGATGAACCTGTGGTGGACATGGAACTACGAAGCAAGGGATTTATTCGAGAGCATTAATAAAAATTTATGGGAAAAAATGGAAAACAACCCCGTTGCCCTTATTGATACGCTTTCCTTTAACCGGATACAAAAGCTTCTTGGTAATTCGGAATTTAAAATGAAGATGACAGAAGTTTATTCTAAGTTCAATGCTTATATGGATAAAACCTCTGAAATGCCGGAACAACAGGTAGCATATTTCAGCATGGAGTATGGTTTACACGAATCCGTAAAAATGTATTCCGGCGGGCTGGGCATATTAGCCGGAGATTATCTTAAACAAGCCAGCGATTCCAATGTTAATATAATAGGTGTCGGACTGATGTATCGTTATGGTTATTTTAAACAGAGCCTGTCATTGTTCGGCGACCAGGTTGCCGAATATGTCCCTCAAAGATTTTCACATCTTCCGTATATACCTGTCAGAGATAAAAAAGGTGATTGGATAAAGGTAAGCATTGCTTTACCCGGAAGAACATTAATAGCAAAAATCTGGAAATTACAAATTGGCAGGATACCACTTTACTTGTTAGACACGGATATTGAAGAAAACTCATTGGAAGACCGTGCAATAACACATCATTTGTATGGCGGCGACTGGAACAACAGGTTCAAGCAGGAGCTACTGCTTGGTGTCGGAGGAATTCGCCTTTTGGAGGCTTTGGATATAAAACCTGATATTTATCATTTGAACGAAGGTCATGCAGCTTTTGCCGGTTTGGAACGATTACGGTATTTGGTTCAGGACGAAGGACTGGCATTTGCGGCAGCAATGGAAGTGGTCAGAGCTTCCTCACTGTTTACAACCCATACACCTGTTCCGGCAGGGCATGATACATTCAGCGAGGATATTCTTCGTACATATATCCCGCATTATGCCGACAGGCTGAATATTTCATGGGAACATTTTATGAACCTTGGAAGGTATAAAGATAATAACCCCGCGGAAAAGTTTTCCATGAGTGTTCTTGCTGTGAAATTATCGCAGGAAATAAATGGTGTCAGCAGGATTCACGGCAGAATTACCAGGGAAATGTTTTGCGAACTCTATCCCGGATATTTCCCTGAGGAACTTAATATTGGATATGTTACCAACGGTGTTCATTATCCCACATGGGCAGCAAAAAACTGGCAGCAGCTTTTCCTTGAAACAATGGGGGAAAACTACCTTGAAGATCAGTCGAATGTAAAGCTATGGGAAAAGATACATGACATCTCCGATAAGGTTGTTTGGGAGCATCGTTTAAAAGCAAAATCGGAGTTTCTGGAATTTTTAAAGGTAAAGCTGCAGGAAGACCTTACACAACGTCAGGAAAATCCTAATGTCATTTTCAGAACACTAAATGGGATAGATCAAAATGCCTTATATATCGGTTTTGCCCGCAGGTTTGCAACATACAAAAGAGCACATCTGCTTTTTACCAATCCTGAAAGGCTAAGTAAAATTGTTAATGATCCTGACATGCCTGTTCGCTTTGTTTTTACAGGCAAAGCACATCCCAATGATAAGCCCGGACAGGATTTGATAAAACGAGTCATTGAAATATCGAAAGAACCGGAGTTTATCGGTAAGATATTTTTTCTTGAAAATTATAATATAACGGTTGCCCGTAAGTTGGTTTCCGGTGTTGATATTTGGCTTAACACACCAACACGTCCTTTGGAGGCATCAGGAACCAGCGGCGAAAAAGCCGTGATGAACGGAGTAATTAATTTAAGTGTTTTAGATGGCTGGTGGGCTGAAGGTTATCGCGAAAATGCAGGCTGGGCAATCATGGAAGCACGTACTTACGGGAACCAGGCTTTCCAGGATGAGTTGGATGCCGAAACCCTGTATCAATTGTTAGAGGATGAAATTATCTCCATGTATTTTAATAAAGATAATAATGATATTCCGCAAAATTGGGTTCTATATGTAAAAAATACTATCTCCGAAATAGCCCCGCATTACACTATGAAGCGGATGCTGGATGATTATTTTGAAAAATTCTATAACAAAATTTTTAAAAGAAGCAGGATTGTCAGAGCAGATAATTATAAACAGGCAAAAAAAATTAATGCTTGGAAACAGGAAATAAATAAGAAATGGAAGGGAGTTGAAGTGGTTTCTGTTAAAATACCTGATTCAAGTGTTAAACCTTTAAATTTGGGAGACGACTTTATTGCCGAAGTTACCCTGAATACAAATGGAATACCCGCTGACAATATTGGCGTGGATATAGTTTTCGGACAAAAAGAACATGACCAGGTTAAAAGTATCGTACATAAAGAGGAATTAAAGTTAATTAAAAATACCGCCACAAAAGCCATTTTTAAATGCTCCATAGTCGCAACAATTACCGGAGTTTATGATTACGCTTTCAGGATTTATCCGAAAGCAGACTTCCTTCCGCACCGGCAGGATTTTAATTTGGTGAAGTGGGTGTAACAATTTTAGATTTTAGATTTTAGATTTTAGATTTTAGCCCGCCGCACATTGAAGTTTGCGACTTCAATGCAGTTTGACACAT
>JAIORT010000355.1 GCA_021107975.1 Bacteroidales bacterium
AAGTCAGGGTCATCTGCAACAGGAGTACCATCGGCGGGAACAGGCAAACTGCTGTCGATGCCTGCAAAGATTATGTATTTATCAGGTAACTGAGTTCCGATTGCATCTGTCCAGCTAAGGTTGATAGTTGTTACTGTAGCATCTGCATTAAAATTAGTTGGATAGCTGGAAGGTTCGGGAATTAATGTAATTGTAGCATTTGCAGTTGGAGCGACACCGTCATTCTTAAAGTCGATATTAACTCCGCTGTTGGTGTATGAATAAATGGAAAAATAATAAGTTGTGTTCGGTTCGAGATTACCAAACGAACCTTCCTGGATACCGTAAGCTACATTCAAAGCGCCGCTGCCATCAGATAAGTCAGGGTCATCTGCAACAGGAGTACCATCGGCGGGAACAGGCAAACTGCTGTCGATGCCTGCAAAGATTATGTATTTATCAGGTAACTGAGTTCCGATTGCATCTGTCCAGCTAAGGTTGATAGTTGTTACTGTAGCATCTGCATTAAAATTGGTTGGGTAGTTGGAAGGTTCGGGAATTAAGGTAGTAGTTGCATTTGCTGTCGGAGCTGTACCATCATTCTTGTAATCAATATCAGAACCGCTATTAGTGTATGAATAAATGGAAAAATAATAAGTCGTGTTCGGATTGAGATTGCCAAACGAACCTTCTTCGAGACCAAAAGTTACATTTAACGCTCCTGAGCCATCAGAAAGATCCGGATCGTCCGGTACAGGAGTTCCATCTGCCGGAACAGGTAAACTGCTGTCAATACCTGCAAAGATGATGTATTTACCCGGCAACTGGGTTCCTATGGCATCCGTCCATGTTAAGTTAATAGATGTTCCCAAAGCATTGGCAGTAAAATTGGTCGGGTAGTTGGATGGTTCGGGTAAAACAATAATGTCTTCTTCTCCGGTTATTGAAATATCATCCACTTCCCATGTGGCAGATTCTGAATCGGTGGATGTATATTGGAACGCTACATAAACAGCCGAACCGTTAAATACCGAGAGGTCAATCTCACCACTTAAAGTCCACTGCCATGAACCACCCGACATAATGTAAGTTACCGTAGTCCATGTAGCAGAATATGGATCACCACCTCCGTCATAATCGGTAGAGACTTTCAGTTCGAGGTCATTACCGGTATAATTCATAGCATTGTAAAAAGTCAGTATTTCATTTTCGTAATTATCGAGATTCAAAGCAGGTGATATGAGCCAGTCGTCGTTTTCGTACGATTGAGGCAATTCATATCCACTCATTTTTGCACAAGGTGTATTATTCAGCCCATAAGTGTTATCACGATCCCATACCTGGTCGCCAAGTATGCTCACAGTCGTCCAGTTACCCCAGCTTACATCAAAATTTTCAAATTCAATGATCGTTAAATCAGAGGATGTTGCATTTGCAGCAGGGACAGTGCCATCTGTTTTAAAGTCAATATTTGATCCGCTGTTTGTATAAGGATATATTGTGAAATAATACGTTGTGTTTCCTTCAAGATTTGTGAAAGTAGCTTCTTCAATTCCGTACGAAATATTAAGAGCGCCACTGCCATCAGATAAATCAAGGTCATCCGGTACAGGAGTTCCATCTGTTGGAACCGGCAATGAAGGATCGATCCCTGCCATAATGATGTATGCCGATGGTAATTGTGTACCCGTAGCATCTGTCCAGCTAAGGTCAATTGAAAGATTAGAGGCTGTTGCTGTAAAATTAACGGGGTAATTGGAGGGTTCGGGATCAACTATAATATCTCCGCTAAATGTAAAGTCATCATAATATACGAAGCCCCCACTAATATTATCCTGCTTATATACCCTTACTTCAAAACGGAATCCGTCGGCTGAAGCAGGGGCGGTTAGGACAACATTGAACTCCTGCCAGTCAGGGTTATCTTCTGAATACGCGGAGGGACGTAAAATATCAGCATTATCGGGAAGTGTGCTTCCGCCTGATAACCAGTATGACCAAATCCTGGTTCTTGCCTCCGGGTCATTATCTAAATACCAGTAATTGATTGTATAATCCTGACCTCCCTGTATGCCTGAAATGTCCTGCTGTAAATCTTTTGTTGTCTGATCCGATGTATGCTTTGCAGAATAATTTCCTCCATGGATAATTATAGCTTCCTGCGAAATGTTCTCTGCTTTGGTCCAGCCATCAGGAGCGCCGCCTGTCCATGATTCCATATCTCCGTTTACAACAAGGTTTTGAGATTTAACTGCTATAAAGCTAAAAATAGCAAATGTTACTGATAATAGTATTACTTTTTTCATAATGTGATATTTTTTATTTTTAAATTTTTGTAAAATTACAAGATAATTAAAGTTTGACAATATTTATTTTTTAACAATTACAGAAAAAAATTGAGTTGCCCGTATATTACAGAATAAGATTAAGGCAGACAGGTATAACTTTTTAAAATTCGGTAAACTTGAATTAATCCGTTTCTGTTAATAATATGCAGATTTAAGAGATTTACGTTTTTAAAATTATTGACAAAAAAAAAGCTGCCCCCTGATGAGACAGCCCTTTTTTTAGAATTTTTATTATTACGGTAGTTGATAAATATATTCGCTTGCCCTATACCCGGTTTTGTCTAAATACCAGTCCATATAACTATATCCACCGCTTAGTACCCAGGTATCGAAAACTAAGTATCCCTCAAGAATTTGTTTTTTTTCTATTGGATAATCAAAACTTACAGGCAGATGAGCGCCCCAGGGAAGGTTATTGTCAGACTTGTAATATTTTCCTGTTTCCGGATTGGAATCATCATCACCTGTGCCAAAGTAACTTTCATCTACCAGCGATGTAGGCGTATATCCCGGCAGATGAACTTCCCTGCCTCTTTCTTTATTAACAATAATAAAAGGATTATAAGGAGGCAAACCAAGTGTGTTTATTTCCAAAGGATTGGTCAGACTGATAAATACAGTAAGTGATTCAGGTTGGTAATAAGGCGACTCAGGATCGGTATTTAACCATCCGCCCTGAAAGCCGTCAAACAGGTTGAATAAATTATCAAAAACAATAATTGTAGCATTTTGCTGATTCGATTCTGTATTATTGGCATCAAGATTAATAAATCCTTCCTGTAGGTTAAACCCGGTAACATCCTGGACAGCAGACGGTGCTATTGGTAATTCGAATCCGAATCCATTCCTGTAACCTGCTCCTGAGGCTCTTACGGTAACTGACGCTTCAATTTCGACAACTTTATTATCAGCGTTTGTAATCTGGTTAATATTATAGTCGAGCACAACATCATTAAAATCGTAATCACCTTTGTCTGGCCATAAGTCTTCAAATGCAAGGCTTCCGTTTTGGTCTTCACCCGGGTAATAATTATTAAATGCTTTTTCAGGATCGTTCGGATAGTCATCCAGGTAATCCGGTACGCCATCTAAGTCGGTATCTGTAATAATGGTACTCCCGGTTCCTTCCGGATTACACTCATGTATGGGAATATAGTTTGAGATTTCATCCAAGCCAACAAGAGTGGCGCCATTTATAAAATAATCATCAATGTTTCCTGACCAATATACCAGGCTATCAGTTGCTGATTCTATTGGACCGCTTATTGTATTGTTATTGTTAATAGTAAATATTCCATGTACTATTATTGAATTAAGGTCCCCTGATCCGGTAATGCCTGCACTAAGGTTAATATAAAGATCAGTGGTTGTAACCATACTTCCATCGTTTATTAACATTGCTGAACTTGAGTTGATTGAAAGGGTTTGCCCGCTTTTAAGGTACCCTGAATTGATTTCGACAATGCCGGCATTGATTTCCATTGTTTCGGTACACATAATTTTGCAATTATTAATGACCGTAGCACCTGAATTTATATAGATTGAACCCGTAACATCAACTTCACCGGAATTACTAAAGGAACAATTATCGTTTATCTTAAATGAATTACCGGCGCTTATAAACTTAATAGTTCCGGAGTTTATTCCATACGAGCCGTTATTAAAATTAAAATGACTTCCGTATGACTCAATAGTCCCGGAATTATTCAGAGTAGTATTGTTGTTCACTTCAACATATCCGGTTACATTTAAGATTCCGGAATTGATAAAAATCCATTCCAGGTTTTGTATTCTTATATTACCGTTAATGTCCATCGTCCCCTGGTTTTCTACGAAATCACCTTGTGTATGTAATTCACAGTTAATAATTAATGTTGCATTTTCATACACCATTATACTGGCAGATGTTCCCCACATAGAGAGATTGTTAATGGTTAGAGTCCCATCCTGCGTAACGATTATATGACAATCGGTACCCAGTGTTATATTTTCTATGTTTGCTGTTCCGCAAACCTGTAATGTTCCTCCGCCATTCCATGTTTCGAATGTTACACTTCCTGTAAAGTTATCAGTTACACAATATATTCCTCCATTCGTAATAGTAACATTTTCATTACCTGAAATAACATAATCACAATCGTTACAGTCAGGACCAATTTCACCGGTACCTTTGAAACTGTTGAAAAACTGTGATGATTTGGTAGTTGCAAAAGTATAGGTTATCGTATTTCCACTAACAGGAACACTAACGATTTGAGAACCATATATAGCAGATTCAAACTTTAGATATACTTCATCCTGAAATGCAGGGACTCTTATTTTTTCGGTGAAAGGTTTTTCGGCAGATGCTGAACCGGCAATCATTAATACTCCTTCCTGGATTGGATCACCCCTGAAAACGGAAATCTTTGATTTAACCTGATATTTTTGTTCGGTTTCAACATTGACAATAACATCAATATCTCTGGTTGTTGACCAATTGAAATCGTCAGAAACTGTAAGTTCGTCCATATTGGTAACATTATCAGGTATATTATTTTCTTCGGGAGTTTGCTCTTTTTTGCATCCATAAGCAATCAAAAGGATTAGTAATGTAATAAGTCGTGTGTTTGAGATTAATGTGTTCATTTTTGTTTATTTATGATTAATAAAATACATATAATTTTATACGAATTTGTTTATTTAAAATGTGCAATTATTCACCATATTTTCTATCTGTTAAAGAAAATTTTTCCAGTACATTTTTTA
>JAIORT010000755.1 GCA_021107975.1 Bacteroidales bacterium
AAATGAATTTATTAATCATTTAAAAACAAGAGTTATGAAAAAGATCACACTTTTTCTGGTTTTTATAACCATCGTTCTTTGAAAATGAACTTTCATCACACTACCCAAACAAACATATTAGCTTTCAATTAGTAGAATTTGATATTTTATATGAGACATAAGACAGTGACCGGGAAATTTAAAAATTTATTACAGAAACATTGTTGAAGATAAATAAAAGAAATAAAATAATGATTAAATAAAGACTAGAGGTAAAAATGAAAACAACAAAATTAGTTTTATCAATTGGATTTATACTCGGCAGTAGCCTTGTATTTGCAGATGTTATCAACGTACCAGACGACCAATCCTCAATACAAGCCGGCATTAATGCAGCAGCTAATGGCGACACTGTTCTTGTACAACCCGGAACTTATGTGGAGAATATTGACTTTAATGGAAAACTGATTACAGTTGCTTCGTTATTCTTAACAACCCAGGATACAACTTACATATCTTCAACCATTATCGATGGGAATAATAGTGGAAAGGTTGTGATCTTTGAAAATAGTGAGGATTCTACTGCAATTTTGTGCGGTTTCACTATTACAAATGGTTTAGCGTCAGGAATTTTTCCTGCTTATTGTGGTGGTGGAATTTACTGTTCTAATTCCAGTCCGGGTATAGAGAATATTACAATAACAGGTAATTCTGCTAATGAGGGTGGTGGGATTTATTGTTATAATTCCAGTCCGAGTTTAGTAAATGTTACAATAAGTGGAAATGATGGTAGCGGGATTTCCTGTAATCATTATTCCAGTCCAAGTTTAGAAAATGTTACAATATCAGGTAATACTGCTGCTGGTTCTGGTGGTGGAATTTATTGTTATCAATCCAGCCCAGGTTTACAGAATGTAACAATTACAGGTAATAGTGCTATTTGGGGTGGTGGGATTTGTTGTTGGGATAATTCCAGTCCGAGTCTACAGTATGTAACAATATCAGGTAATTCTGCTAATAACGATGGTGGTGGGATTTGCTGTGGTAATTCCAGTCTGAGTTTGGAGAATGTGATAATATCATGTAATACTGCTGACAATAAAGGTGGTGGAATTTACTGTGGTAATTCCAGTCTGAGTTTGGAGAATGTGATAATATCATGTAATTCTGATTGTGAGTGGGGTGGTGGGATTTACTGTGAACACTCCAGTCCGAGTTTGGAGAATGTAACTATATTAGGTAATTCTGCTATTAGGGGTGGTGGGATTTGTTGTTGGGATAATTCCAGTCCGAGTTTACGGAATGTAACAATAGCGAGTAATACTGCTTCTAATGAAGGTGGTGGGATTTGGTGTTATAATTCCAGTCCGAGTTTAATAAATTCCATTTTGTGGAATGATTCACCAGAGGAGATATATATTTATATTAGCGGTTCAGTTGCAGCAACCTATTCGGACATTCAAGGTGGCTGGACAGGAACAGGTAATATTGATAGCGATCCGTTATTCGTGGATCCCGGTAATGGAGATTACCACCTGCAATACAATTCCCCCTGTATCGATGCCGGAGATCCGGCATCACCATTGGACCCGGATGGTACAATTGCAGATATGGGAGCTTATTACTTACATCATTTAAGACCGGTCTGGCATATTTCTACAACCGGCTCAGATATAACAGGAAATGGATCGGAGCAATATCCTTTTGCCACCATACAGCTTGGGATTAATCTTTCTGCTGATACAGATACTGTGCTTGTACAACCCGGAACTTATGCGGAGAACATTGACTTTAATGGAAAACTGATTACAGTTGGTTCATTATTTTTAACAACCCGGGATCCAATTTATATTTCTTCAACTATCATTGATGGAAACAGTAACGGAAGAGTTATCATTTTTTTTAATGGAGAAAATTCTACTGCAATTTTACGTGGTTTTACTATTATAAATGGTTTAGCTGGTTATGGTGGTGGGATTTTCTGCGGGTATAATTCCAGTCCGAGTCTACAGCATTTAACAATATCAGGTAATTCTACTTCCGGGACTTATGGATATGGTGGTGGGATTTGCTGTTGGGAAAATTCCAGTCCGAGTTTGGAGAATGTAACTATATTAGGTAATTCTGCTATTAGGGGTGGTGGGATTTGTTGTTGGGATAATTCCAGTCCGAGTTTACGGAATGTAACAATAGCGAGTAATACTGCTTCTAATGAAGGTGGTGGGATTTACTGTTGGGATTATTCCAGTCCGAGTCTACAGAATGTAACAATATCAGGTAATTTTTCTACTAATCTTGGTGGTGGGATTTACTGTGCTCATTCCAACCTGAGTTTAATAAATTCCATTTTGTGGAATAATTCACCCCAGGAGATCCATATTATTTCCTGTTCTGTTACAGCAACATATTCGGATATACAAGGTAGTTGGGCAGGAACAGGTAATATTGATATCGATCCGTTATTTGTTGATCCCGGTAACGGAGATTACCACCTGCAATCAAATTCACCTTGTATCGATACCGGTAATCCGGACACACAATATAACGATCCTGATTTTACAAGATCAGATATGGGAGCTTATTACTTTAACCAATATAATGGACCGGTCTGGTATATCTCTACAACCGGTTCTGATCAAACAGGGATTGGAACGGAGCAATATCCATTTGCCACTATTCAACATGGAATTAATTGTTCTTCTGATACAGATACTGTGTTTGTACAGCCCGGAACTTATGTGGAGAACATTGAATTTAATGGAAAACTCATTACAGTTGGGTCCTTATTTTTAACAACCCGGGATACAACTTATATTTCTTCAACCTATATCGATGGGAACAGTAATGGAAATAGTGTTGTAAACTTTTATAATGGTGAAGATTCTACTGCAGTTTTATCTGGTTTCACTATTACAAATGGTTCTAGTGATTATGGTGGTGGGATTTGCTGTTTTAGTTCCAGTCCGAGTCTACAGAATGTAACAATAACAGATAATTCTGCTTCTAAAGGTGGTGGGATTTGCTGTTATTTATCCAGTCCGAGTTTAGAGAATGTAGCAATATCAGGTAATTCTGCTCTTCATAATGGTGGTGGGATTTACTGCTCGGGTGCTAATCCGTCTTTAGAGAATGTAACAATAACAGGTAATTATGCTGCTGATAATGGTGGTGGGATTTACTGTGTTGATTCTTATCCAGTTGTAATAAATTCTATTCTTTGGAATGATTCACCACAGGAGATCTATATTGTTTCAGGTTCAGTAGTTACAGCGACATATTCGGACATAGAGGGTGGATGGACAGGAATAGGTAATATAAGCGCAGACCCGTTATTTGTGGATCCGGGTATAGGAAATTACCATCTGCAATCAATTTCCCCATGTATCGATGCCGGCAATCCTGCATCCCCATTAGATCCGGATGGCACCATTGCAGATATGGGAGCGTATTTCTTCAACCAATATAATGGACCGGTCTGGCATATCTCTACAACCGGTTCGGATCTAACAGGAATTGGATCGGAGCAATATCCGTTTGCCACTATTCAACATGGAATTAATACATCTTCCAATACAGACACTGTGCTTGTACAGCCCGGAACTTATGTGGAGAATATTAACTATAATGGAAAACTCATTACAGTTGGTTCTTTATTCTTAACTACCCAGGATACGACCAATATCTCTTTAACAATTATAGATGGGAATAGTAGTGGTAGAGTTGTAACCTTTAATAATAGTGAGGATTCTACTACGGTTTTATGCGGTTTTACAATAACAAATGGTTTAGCATCAGGAGAAGATCCGGCTAATAATGGTGGTGGAATTTACTGTAATAGTAATTCCAGTCCAAAATTTGAGAGATTAACAATATCAGGTAATACTGCTTCTAGTTGTGGTGGTGGGATTTATTGTTATCAATCCAATCCGAGTTTAGAGAATGTAACAATAACAGGTAATTCTGCTTACCATGGTGGTGGGATTTACTGTAGGTATTATTCCATCCTAAGTTTACAGAATGTAACAATAACAGGTAATTCTGCTTCCGGGACTTATGGAATTGGTGGTGGGATTTACTGTTGTTATGATTCCAGTCCAAGTCTACAGAATGTAACAATTTCAGATAATTCTGCTTCTGCTGATGGTGGTGGAATTAGCTGTTATGGTAATGCCAACCCGATTCTACAGAATGTAACGATTACGGGTAATTTTACTCAAAATGGTGGTGGGATTTACTGTCATTCTTCCAGTCCGATTCTACAGAATGTAACAATTTCAGGTAATTCTGCTTTCGGGAATTATGGAGTTGGTGGTGGGATTTACTGTGTTACTGATTCCAATCCGATTATACAGTACGTAATAATATTGAATAATTCTGCTGATTATGGTGGTGGGATTTACTTTAATGATAATTCCAGTCCAAGTTTAGAAAACGTAACAATTACAGGTAATAGTGCTACTGCTAATGGCGGTGGGATATACTGTAATCATTATTCCAGCCCTATTCTACAGAATATAACAATATCAGATAATTCTGCTTCTGATGATGGAGGTGGGATTTACTGTTATTTTAATTCCAATCCGAGTTTAATAAATTCCATTTTGTGGAGTGACTCACCACAAGAGATCTTTATCTCTCCACCCGCATCAGTTACAGCAACATATTCGGATATAGAAGGTGGATGGACGGGAACAGGTAATATTGATAGTGACCCGTTATTTGTAGATCCAGGTAATGGAGATTATCACCTGCAATACACTTCCCCCTGTATAGATGCCGGAGATCCGGCATCACCATTAGACCCGGACGGTACAATAGCAGATATGGGAGCTTATTTCTTCAACCAGTATAATGGACCGGTCTGGCATATATCTACAACCGGTTCGGATATAACAGGGAGTGGTACAGAGCAATATCCTTTTGCCACCATACAGCATGGTATTAATTGTTCTGCTGATACAGACACCGTGCTTGTACAACCCGGAACTTATGTGGAGAACATTAACTTTAACGGAAAACTGATTACAGTTGGTTCTTTATTTTTAACCACCCAGGATACAACCTATGTTTCTTCAACCATTATCGATGG
>JAIORT010000420.1 GCA_021107975.1 Bacteroidales bacterium
CAACTCCCCATACCGATGTAAATAACAGGATCAGGGCTGCTTTGTAAAGCCTCCCACTGCTCAATGGCTTCTTCTTTTATATGTTCGTATCGGGATTTCAAAATTTTCTTAAAATCATTCGTATTTGCTCAACACTTCTCTGAGTTTGATTACAGACATACGGCTATGAATATTATTATTAACCATCATCACCGGGGCTAATGCACAACAGCCCAGGCAAGCTACCCTCCCCAGGTCAAATCTTCTGTCTTCAGTTGTTTCACCCGGTTTAATCCCTATTTCCAATTGTAGTGCATTTAATAAAAAATCACCTCCCTGTACATGACAGGCAGTACCCAGACATATCTTTATTGAATTTCTGCCGGGGGGATTGAATCTAAATTGCGAATAAAAAGTAGCTACACCATAAATCGTGCTTCTCGAAACCCTCAAATGCCTGGAAATTTTAACAATAGCTTCCTGCGAAATGTATCCCTCCTCTTTCTGAAATTCTTGAAGTATCGTAATCAGGCTTCCTTTGTCGTTAGAAGTATTTTGTTTAAGAATTGTATTTATTGATCCTGGCATTAACTATCTAATAAATGTTTCTGTATAAATTAGTTAATTCTATGTTAAATTAATAACCAAAAAAATTAATCGTATAAAAATACAGAATAAAAAAAACATAGCTTCGCAAATTAATTAAAAAATTCATATTATTGTACACATTTTAATTGGAATGAATTATAACTCATTAAATAACTGTTAATCTATTTAATTATGGACGATATACTATTTGATTTCATATATTTGAATGTAAAATGTCCGTTATGTGAAAAATCACTTATGGATGAAGATTTTCCGGTTGACGGAAGTCCCGGGATAAAATTAATTATTAGAACAAAAAATGACACGGGGATTATCAGGTTAAGCTCTATATACGAAAGCTATAATTACAGATGTGATATTGAAATCCCCCCGAAAGAAATTGTACATTTTTCCTGTCCTCATTGTAACAAAGAAATTACAAGCAGCAATGAATGTGAAACATGTGATGCTCCGATGATACCTTTATTATTAGATATAGGTGGAAAGGTCAGTATTTGTTCACGAGCCGGATGTAGTGGACATTTTCTTGAATTTGATGATATTTCATTAGCATTGAAAAAACTTTATCATCTTGGCGATTTTAATGGACCATTGCCTGAAGGACTGGAAGAAACAGATGAATCAAAAGAAATTATTGAATCCGGCTCATTTCTGCATACCTATTGCCCTCATTGTAAAAAAACAATATTGGAAAAAGGATTGGTGAAGCTAAAAGTTATAAGAGATGATGACGAAACAGGTTTTGTTTTTTTAAGTCCGTATCTGAATGTATTCACAACTAAATCAACAATGGTAATACCCGAAGACCAGATTGTTAAAGACTTGAAATGTTTCCATTGTGATACCAGCTTTATTGAAAAAGGGGAAAAATGCGGAGAATGTGGTTCACCTGCTGCAAAAATCGCAATAAGTGCAAGAACAAAGCTTATAGATTTTTATTTATGTTCAAAAAAAGGATGCACATGGCATGGATTAAGCAAAGCCGACTTGCACGATATTGATTTGGAAGATAGTATGGAATGGTAAATGTTAAACGTTATTAGTTATAAGTTATATGTTATATGAATTAATTAGAGTGCGTCCATAAAGTCAAACAATTTTTGAATTAAAGCACCAAATAACAAAAAAGATGTTTCAGATTGTAAAAAAGCAGGAAATGGCAAAAGGAACGATAATACGTTTTGATATTAGCGCTCCGAAGATTGCAAAAAAAATTAAAGCCGGACAATTTGTAATTATCAGAGTAAACGAAACAGGAGAAAGGATTCCCCTGACGGTTGCTGATAAAGATGACTTTGCCGGAATAATAACAATAATTTTTCAGGTTGTTGGGAAAACAACGGCATTAATGCGATCATTGAACGAAGGCGATATTTTGATGGATGTTGTCGGTCCGCTTGGAAGACCAGCTGAAGTTGAGAAAATGGGAACGGTTGTGATGGTAGGTGGCGGTACGGGTGTGGCTATTCTTTATCATGTTGCAAAAGCCTTTAAAGAAGCCGGCAATTATGTAATCGGTATTATGGGTGCACAAGAAAAAGATATGCTTATCCTGGAAAATGAAATGAGAGCTGTTTGTAATGAAATCGTTGTTACAACTGATGATGGCAGCTATGGCGAACGAGGATTTGTTACCCAGCCTTTGAAAAAATACCTTGAAGAAAGATTTGATATTAAGCTGATATATACTATCGGCCCGATTATTATGATGAAAAATGTTTGCAAACTGACAGAAAAATACAATGTCAAAACAATGGTCAGTTTAAACCCTATTATGATTGATGGGACAGGTATGTGCGGAGGATGCAGAGTAAAAGTTAATAATGAAACAAAATTTTGTTGCGTTGACGGTCCCGATTTTAACGGACATGAAGTTGATTTTGAGGAGTTGATAAATAGAAATTCTCTTTATCTGAAACAAGAAAAGGATTCTTTGTTATATTCTATTAGATAATGACTAAAATAATAACTAATAACTATCAATGACTTAATGACAATCGAATGACAACTGAATGACAATCGAATGACTATTGAATGATTATCAATCAACAATTTATAAATACCGAAACAAGATGTTAGAACAAGATGTCAGATATTTAAAATACAAAACATATTTAAGTTTTTATTGCCCGCATTGCAGTAACACTTTTAACGTTGAAAGAAAGCATGAAAGATCATTGATCTTTAATGCAAGATATAAGAACAAAGACCTCGTATTAAAGCTTAGTCCTTTTCTTGATGTATTTGATATAAAAGCGTCTATACCTATAAAAAAAGGCGATGTATTAGATGATCTTCTTTGCCCTCAATGCAAAAAAAGCCTGATAGATCCTGATGTAAAATGCGGGGAATGTGGCTCAAATGTTGGGAAAGCAATTATTTCGGCTTATGCAAAGTTAATACCTTTTTATTTTTGCCTGAAACACGGATGTGAATGGCACGGGATTACAAAAGAAGATGAGAAAAAAATAAAGCTGAAGATTCCGCGTCAGGCTATGCCCGAACAAGACCAGAAATTACGGATCGACAATTTCCAGGAAGTTCCGTATGGATATACTTCAGAGTTAGCTCTTCTTGAAGCAGGAAGGTGTTTGCAATGCAAGAAACCGAAATGTGTTGAAGGATGCCCGGTAAATGTCGATATCCCGACATTTGTTGCTTTGGTTGCAGAAGAAAAATTCGATGCTGCTGCAAAAAAAATAAAAGAAACTAATGTTCTGCCATCTGTTTGCGGACGTGTCTGCCCCCAGGAAAGTCAGTGTGAAGCTAAATGTATTCTCGGAATAAAAGATGAACCTGTGGCTATCGGAAGACTGGAAAGATTTGTAGCTGATTATGAAAGGAAAATGGACCTTGTGAAAATTCCTGAGATCATGAATAATACAAATCAAAAAATTGCTGTAATAGGTTCCGGTCCGGGCGGTTTAACAATAGCTGCAGATATGCGAAAATTAGGTTACGAGGTAACAATTTTTGAGGCTTTGCATGAAACGGGCGGTGTTTTAACTTATGGTATTCCCGAATTTCGATTACCTAAATCCATAGTCCAGTTCGAAATAGATTACTTAAAGAAAATGGGATGCCGGATTGAATTAAATCATGTAATAGGAAATATTTTAACAATTGACGAGCTGCTCGAGCATTTCGACTCTGTTTATATTGGCGTTGGTGCCGGACTGCCCTGGTTTATGGGTCTTGAGGGAGAAAGTCTCGGCAACATCTTTTCAGCTAACGAATTCCTGACCAGGATGAACCTGATGAAAGCATACAGATTCCCTGAATATGATACACCTATGCCAAAAGGAAACATAGTTGCTGTAATCGGCGGTGGTAATGTGGCAATGGATTGTGCAAGAACTGCGCTGAGGACCGGAGCCGTAGAAGTTACAATAGTTTACAGAAGATCAAGAAATGAATTACCTGCCCGTAGCGAAGAAGTGCATCATGCCGATGAAGAAGGAATAAAATTCAGGCTGTTAACGAGTCCGGTAAGATATATCGGTACGGATACAAGCCTGGTAAAAGGAATGGAGTGTATTAAAATGGAGTTGGGCGAACCTGACTCATCTGGCAGAAGAAGACCTGTCCCGATAGAAAATTCTAATTTTACTTTGGACTGCGATATGGTTATTGTCGCTGTCGGTAACGGTCCTAATCCGATAATTTTCCAGTCAACACCTGATGTAAAGCTTAACAAACGGGGATATGTCGAGGTAAATCCCAAAACTAACGAAACATCTAAAGAATTTGTTTACTCAGGTGGAGATATTGTAACCGGCTCGGCAACAGTTATCGAAGCAATGGGCGCCGGCAGAATAGCTGCTAATGCAATGCATAAAAAACTATCGGCTCTACGTAAGAAGAAAAACGTTTAATAATGTTACCGTCCAACATAAATAAATAACAAGGAAATGCGAATAGCAAGAATTAGTAGTAAAACCACGGCAGAAGTTAAGGATCCTGTCGATCTATCGGCACTCGAATTAGTTATAGAAAAATATAAAAGCAAAAAAGGCAACCTGATCCCTTTGCTACAAGCCACACAAGATATTTTCGGATATATTCCCATAGGAGCTTTTAAAAAATTGTCGAAAGAAACAGGGCTGAATTTAAGCGATATGTATGGAGTTGCCACCTTTTATGCCCAGTTCAGGCTGAACCCGGCAGGAAAACATATTATTAAAGTCTGCCATGGTACTGCATGTCATGTTCAGAATGCTAATGCAATTACCGATTCATTAGAGGAAATGCTTAAAATAAAAGATGGAGAAACAACAGATGACGGAATGTTTACCCTTGAATCTGTTGCATGCCTGGGTTGTTGTTCCCTTGCTCCGGTTATGATGATTGGTGATGAAACTTATGGAAAATTGACCGGAAACCAGGCTGTGAAGATTATAAAAAAAATTCGAATCAGTGCGAATAATTAAATGTTACAGGTTTCAGGTTTCAAGTATGCAAATAGTTAACGAAAAGA
>JAIORT010000342.1 GCA_021107975.1 Bacteroidales bacterium
CATAGGCTTCAAAAGACATTTCTTCAGCCCATGTAACATCAACTTTATTTTTCATATCAATAAATTAAATTTGTTATTTTTCACACAGACTCTTCCAGGTCAGAAAATGACTCTGGAAGGTCTTTGCAAATCCTACAGTCTTCTTTGCTTTTCTTCCCTTAAGAACGCTTTACCCGGATTGTCAATCGCAAAGTTAATTTCTTTAAGCATTCTTTCTTTATCTCTTGATAAAATTCCTTTCAAAACAAGGTAGTTGGAAGCATGGTCGCTTCTGAATATAACATTATTAAGCTTTGTTTCCGAAATAAATAATTTCAATTCTTTTAAAAGGTCGGCAATATCCATTTGTTGAAAATCACCTTTAAATCTTTTGATGAAATGGTCAACACCAAAAGGAAAACTCAAAACCAAAGTTGAAAGATAATCCGGCTGAATTTCATTCACGACTTTAGCAGAATTAACGGCATGTTGCTCCGAATACTTCTTCCCTCCTAACCCACTGAGGATCATTACCGAGCTTTTTATGCCTGCTTCTTTCGCCTTTAAAAGATTTTTTACAGTAGATTCATAAGTTTCACCTTTATTTATTAACTTGAGTAATTCATTATCTCCCGATTCTATTCCTACATATATTAATTTTAATCCGGCATCATAAAGTTCCTTTAGTTCTTCAACCGATTTATTTTCCAAATCTTTTGCAATCGCATAAGCCGAAACCCTTGTCAGTTTTGGAAATTTCTCGTTTAGGTGAGTTAATATTCTCAATAATTTGTCAGTTGACAAAACCATAGCATTGCCATCGGCGAGGAAGACTTTCTTTATATCGTCAGAAAATTCTGCAACACTGTTAATCTCATTAAAAACGTCTTCTTCGTTTCGCACTTTAAACTTTTTTGAAGTGTACATTTCGCAGAAAGCACATTTATTCCATGAACAACCCAAAGTAACCTGGATTATCAAAGAATAGGCTTCGCTGGGAGGACGAAACAAGGGTTCATCATAATTTAAGTATGGGAAAAACATTTTAGTTATAAATAAAAAAATACTTTTTATAAAAACGCGAAATTACAAAATAGGTAATTCAAAAAACATTTTCGTCGTTGCGGAATTTATTATTATTTTATGGAAGCAGTATAATATATGAATGTAAAAATATGTATATTTGTAAATTTAATTTAGTTTCGGGTTTAAAAATCTTAATATTAATTTTACAAAAAAAGGTTGTTGTTTAACTTAAGCTGAATTTATATGCCCCTGAAATTATCAATAGAAGCGCTGACAGGGTTGCTTTTCAATAATGCACCTGACGGTATCATCTTATTAGACTTTAATGGTTTTATACTTGATTGTAATAAATCTATTGAAAAAATTTTCGGTTATTCAAAAAATGAGCTAACAGGAAAGCCCTTAAATGAATTCCTGACAGAAGAAGGATTATGCCTGTTTAAGGAAAAATTTCCTTTGCTTACCGACTTCCAATCGCAAGAAGAAGATATAGAGGTGGTAAGAAAGGATGGTGAAATTGTTGATGTTTGGAGGAAGTGCATCCCATTAAAAGATGACGAGGGTAATTTTATCGGGGTTTTAGTATTCGACAGGGTAATAACCGAACGTAAAAAAACCGAAAAACTCATACAAAATTCGGAAGAAAGTTACATGAGCATCTTCAACAATGTATCAGATGCTATCTATATACAGGATAATGATGGCAAATTTATAGATGTGAACCGGGGCACAGTGGAGATGTATGGTTATCCGAAAGAATTTTTTATTGGTAAAACACCGGAATTTATTTCCGCTCCCGGAAAAAATGATATTAACAAAGTTACCGGACATACCCGGAAAGCATTCAAAGGAAGTTCACAACGGTTTATGTTTTGGGGTTTACGGAAAAATGGTGAGATTTTCCCTGAAGATGTTTGGATGAATAAGGGAAAATATTTTGATCAGGATGTAGTTATTGTCATTTCTCGTGATATTACGGACAGGGTGAATTTGGAACAAATACTTATTGATGCAAAAGTAAAAGCCGAAAAAAGCGACAGGTTAAAATCAGCTTTCCTTGCCAATATGTCGCATGAAATCAGAACCCCAATGAACAGTATAATCGGGTTTTCAGAATTACTGCTTAATGCCGATACAGAAGAAGACCGACAGGAATATGTTAATATTATTAAAACAAGTGGTCATCATTTACTTAATATTATAAATGACATTATTGATATTTCGAAAATTGAAGCAGGATTGGCAACTTTAACAAAAGACAGTTTTAGTCTGAATAATGAACTTCATGAAATTAAAGCGCTTTTTTCAGTTCATAAAGAATTAATAAAAAATAATATTGATCTTATATTAATAACATCATTAAGTAACGAAGAATGCACTCTGAATAACGATAAAACCAAATTCAGGCAAATTATGATTAACCTCATTAGTAATGCAATTAAATTTACTGCCACTGGTCAAATAGAATTTGGATATTCCGTTGTTTCAAAAAATGATAACAGTTTTTTTAAATTTTATGTAAAAGACACAGGAATCGGATTATCAACTTCGGAGCAGGAAGTAATATTTGAGAGGTTCAGGCAGGCAAATAACACTAATACAAATATGTTTAGAGGTACCGGGCTGGGATTAGCAATCACAAAAGCATTTGTTGAGTTAATGGATGGCGAAATTTGGGTTGAATCTGAAAAAGGTAAGGGAGCTGCTTTTTATTTTACGCTTCCTTATACTATTACAACAACAAAGACAAAGTTTAAACCGCCTGAAATTAAAACAGATATAAAAACTTTATACAACTGGAAAGGAAAAACTATATTAATTGTTGAAGACGATGCTGCTAATTTATTCATTCTTAAAGCTTACCTGCAAAAAACCGGAGTTAATATTGTTTATGTCGAAGATGGTAAATCAGCAGTTGATACCTGTTTGGAAAATGAAAACATTGATTTGGTATTGATGGATATTAAACTGCCTAAAATGAATGGATACGATGCAACAAAAATAATTAAACAACATCGTAAAGATTTGCCCATTATTGCTCAAACTGCTTATGCGATGGAATCGGATATCATTAAAGCGAGAGAGGCAGGTTGTGATGACTTTATATCAAAACCGATTTATTATGATAAATTATATTCAGTAATAAATAAATATTTTGATTGAAAATATTACTGACCTTTCAATTCAGTCATTCAATAATTCTAACATTCTTACTTTTTAATTACCTTTTCCCGAATTAATGCTTTATCACTTTTTATAATTAAAATGTACATTCCCGACGCCATTTCTGAAATGTCAATTATGTGTTGAAACTTATTTTTGGTGTTACAAAGATTATGGGAATAAACAATTTTCCCATCTATATTTTGAAGCTGAACCCGAACATTGGTTTCTGACTTGGGAATAAAGCTGATATTAAGTAAATCATTCGCAGGATTGGGATAAACTTTAAGCGAGTGTATATCTTCCTTAGCATCTTTAACCCCGACAGATACAGTATTGTAATTAGCTTGCCAACCACTGAAATTTATTTCTTTATTAGAAGAAAACACAACAAACATCTTTCCGCTATATGATGTAACCGGATCAGGAAGGTTATCTGAAGTATGATGTCCTGAATACTCTGCCAGAAGTTCCTGGCTTTCATAATCAAATATTTTAACAACGTCCATACCGGATTCTGTGTTGAATTCCGTAAATTCAACAGTAACACTTTCGGCATTTTCGGGGAGAATCTTCCACATGCAAACGGATGAGTTATGATAGTTGAAATTCCCGCTGCCATCACTAAAATCATCCGTTTGTTCGGTTAAGTCAGTTACACCTTTGCAAAAATCCGGGATTATTGAATAGAATGATGCAAGCCAGCCGTTTGAAGTTCCTGAATCATCAGTTATAAATCTGATAAGCATTTGATTTCCGGTTGATGTAATTGCCTGCGGAATTTCCGATCCTGATAAAGTAGCCAAAATATCATCATTTGTAGTTGAACCATCATAAATAATAAGGTTGTCATTTATTGCAACATCGAACATCGAAAATGAAAGAGTTATACTTGTGATTGAATCCTCCGGTGTTTGCGGAGAAATCAGCCATGTACACTCACTAAGATTCTGATAGTCGGCAACCGGCCCGCTACCGTCTTCAAATGTGCCTCTTTTTTCAATGAAAGTTTTATCGCCCGAGCAATAATACGGATAATTTGAATTGGGATAAATATCGAAAACACTACCTTGTCCGTCGTTAAACCCGTTTACACTTGCTAAAGAATAATAACCGTCAGCGCTTCCACCCCATCCAAAGTTAAAATGAAAAAGATCATCCTGGTAACCGTCACAAACAAATGCATGTCCGCCTGCTGCACTATAACCCGAATAATACATCGGCATTCCATCATCCAAATTATCTTTCAGCATATTAATCCATTCCGGGTTTGAATAATTATCTTTCCATAAAAATGAGGCATCCTGCGAATATCCAAAATAATTTTCGAGTGCCGGTGGTACATCCGAGCTGTACGCTCCCGAACCATTTGGGCTATACATCATATCAACAGCCACACCGCAATGAAATTGAAGTTCGGCTATCGGATACGGGTTATTATGGTTGATGGTATTTTCCATGGCTCCCCATTCATACTGTGTCTCGCCAAAATTTGCGTAGATATATCCATAAGAACCCCAGTAATAAGAATGCGAACCCGTACCCTGGAGAGGATACCTCCAGTAATACATTACCTGTGCCATAGCAGTTGCCACGCAACCTGCATAAACATGACCTCCCGGTCCATTATTGTCCTCTGGGCATAAGATGTTATACGGATAACCCTGATTCCACTTGCACGGTACTAATGGTTCTAATGCATCTTTTAGAGGAAGCAGATCAATGGATTCAAAATTTTCGGATAAATAATAATCCCAGGCTTGTTTTATTTCAAGTGTTGAAGAAACACCATTTTCCCTGATATAAGCTATTTCGTCGGAATAACTTTGCAGGAAACTTTTGTAATGTTCGGGTTGATTATCTTTGTCAA
>JAIORT010000757.1 GCA_021107975.1 Bacteroidales bacterium
CCTCTTGAAGGAGTTGGGCTTATTCTCGCTGTTGACCGTATCCTCGATATGTTCCGCACTGCCACCAACGTTTGGAGCGATAGCTGCGGAGCAGTTATTATTGCTAAATCGGAAGGAGAAAAGCTTAAGGTTTAAATTTAAGCCCACTCCGAAAAGTCGCGTTCTCGCCACTAAAGCACTAAAACACAAAATCCCACCAAAGTTATTGGCTGGCATTCATTATTTTGTGTTTTTGTGGCATTTTTTAATTTCTTGCTTTTCGGAGTAAACTTAAATTTTATTAGCGATTATTTTACTTTAGGCAACTTCTTTTATGGCTTAACCTGATTACCCTATAATCGCCTTTACACCCGGCAATTCCTTCCCTTCGATATATTCGAGCATGGCTCCACCGCCGGTTGATACATAGCTTACTTTATCTTTTAATCCATATTTATTAATGGCTGCTACAGAATCACCGCCGCCTATAAGCGAAAAAGCTCCTTTTTCAGTTGCACGGGCTACTGCCTCAGCAATGGCTTTAGTTCCATTGGCAAAGTTATCCATTTCAAATACACCCATAGGTCCGTTCCAGAGAATAGTGGAAGAATTTTCGATGACCTCCGTGAATTTCTTAATTGATTCCGGTCCGATATCTAATCCCATCCAGTCTTCGGGTATTGTTTTTACATCCGATACTTTTTTATTAGCATCATTTTCAAATTTATCAGCTATAATAGTATCAACAGGCAGATATAGATTTACGCCCATTTGTTTGGCTCCTTCTACAATATGCAGCGCCACCTCAAACAATTCATCCTCGATAAGAGACTTCCCCACACTACCTCCCATAGCATGAATAAAGGTAAACATCATTCCTCCGCCAATAATCAGGTTGTCAACTTTGTTCATAAGATTATTGACGATTTCTATCTTACCCGAAACTTTTGCTCCGCCAAGAATAGCAGTGAATGGTCGTTTGGTTTCGTGAAGGACTTTATCAATATTTTTCAGTTCGTTTTCCATGATGTAGCCGAACATCTTATCTTCCGGAAAAAATTTAGCGATAACGGCTGTTGAAGCATGAGCACGGTGAGCAGTTCCAAATGCGTCGTTCATATAAACATCTCCTAATGATGCCAGCTTTTTAGCAAATGCTTCATCACCTTTTGCTTCTTCTTTGTAGAATCGCAGATTTTCAAGCAATAAAACTTCGCCTCCCTGTAATCCGGCAGCCATTTTCTTTGCAGAATCGCCAATGCAGTCATCTGCAAATTTTACAGAAACACCAATTTGTTTTGATAAATAAGGAACAATATGTTTCAGGGAAAATTTCTCTTCGGGTCCCTGTTTTGGCCTCCCCAGGTGCGACATAAGAATAACAGAACCACCGCCACTTAATATTTTTTTAATGGTTGGAATGGCTGCATCAATTCTTGTTGTATCTGTTATTTCAAACTTTTCGTTTAAAGGCACATTAAAATCCACCCTGACAAGTACCTTTTTATCGTTAAAATTGTAATTATCAATATTTTTCATTTAATAAGATATTTAAAATTATGAATTTCAAAAATAGTTAAAAAGGATTTTATAAAACAAACAAGTAAAGAAGTAAATTTGTATTTCTATAAATTTCGCAATTATTATTGATTATTTAAAAATTATACTGTTATTTCGCAACGCAATTAATTAACTTTTAATTATGAACATCATTATTGCCGGCGACGGAGAAGTAGGGTTTCACATAGCAAAAATGCTACACGGTGAGAATCATAATATTACGATCGTTGATCCTCATGAAGATTTGTTAAAGCTGGTTGAGTCGCATACTGATTTGCTAACAATAACAGGCGACTCAACCGACCCTAAAGTTTTAACAGATGCCCGTATTAGCAAAGCTGATCTATTAATTTCTGTTCTTCACGATCAGCAAACCAATCTTCTAACTGCTGCGGTTGGTAAAAAACTTGGCGCAAAATTCACTATTGCAAGAGTGAGCGACCCCGGATATCTAAGGAAAGATATTAAAGAACTGTTTCTCAGCATGGGCGTTGACGAAATCGTAAGCCCGGAAAGTATTGCGGCCAATAATATTATTGACTTGTTAAAACAAGCGGCAGCAACAGAAATTTTTAAATTCTCCTATGGTCGTTTATCACTTTTTTTACTAAACCTAGAAAAAGGTGCTCCGGTCGTTAACAAAACGCTAAATGAAATTGCAAAAGAATTTCCCGTTTTAAATTTTAGGGCAATTGCTATCCTTCGCGATTCAAAAGCCTTTATTCCAACAGGCAACGATAAATTTCTGGAAAACGATCTGGTTTATGCAATTACTAAGCCCGAAGGCATTACAACTTTATTAGAGCTGGGAGGAAAACAGCGTTTAACGATTAACAATATTATAATAGTCGGCGGCGGAAGAATTGGAAGAAGAACAGCAAAAAAATTAGGGAAAAATCTTAATATTAAATTAATTGAATATGATAAAAAGCGTTGTGAAATCATAGTAAATGATTTTGAAAAAACCCTTGTTATTAACGGTGATGCCAGAAATATTGAATTGCTGAAGGATGAGGGTGTTGAAAATATTGATGCTTTTATTGCCGTAACAGATGATTCGGAAACGAATATTCTAACTTGCCTTCATGCAAAAAAACTTGGTGCAAAAAAAACAATTGCTCTGGTTGAAAATATTGATTACATTGATATTGCAGAAAGCATAGGAATTAATACAATTATTAACAAAAAATTAATAACAGCAGGATATATTTCCAGATTTACACACGGAGCGGAAGTTACCAAGTTAAAATGTTTAAGTAGAATTGATGCTGAAGTTTTTGAATTTGTAGCTAAAAAAAATTCTCCGGTTACAAAAAAGAAGATACGCGATTTAAATACTCCTGACGGTTGTATCATTGGGGGTATTATTCGTGAGAAGGAAGCATTTATTGCTGTCGGTGATTTTCAAATAGAAGCGAATGATAGGGTAGTGGTTCTTTCATTTCCGAAAGCAGTACCAAAAGTTGAAAAGATGTTTAAGCCAAAATCCTTTATTTTAGGATAAAAAAATGTCCAAAATAAACTTCAAGATAATATTAAGTATCATTGGTTTCCTGCTTATACTGGAAGGCGTGTTTATGTTTACAGGTATTCCGTTTTCTTTATTACATTGCGAAACCAAGTGTTACAGTTTACTAATAAGTGGCATTATAACCATTATCAGTGGAGCAGTAATTCGGTACTATACAAGAAATGCAAGTAAAAATATCGGAAGACGTGAAGGATACATTATCGTTTCAATTGCATGGATAGTTATTTCATTGTTCGGAACTTTGCCATATCTTATCAGTGGCGCCATACCCAATTTTACGGATGCATTTTTTGAAACCATTTCAGGTTTTACTACTACCGGAGCGTCTATTTTAACAGATATTGAATCTGTTCCAAGTGGAATTTTATTCTGGCGGAGTATGACACAATGGATAGGAGGAATGGGTATTATTGTACTTTCCGTAGCTATTCTCCCCATTTTGGGCATTGGCGGTATGCAGTTGTTTGTTGCAGAGATGCCCGGTATTGCCCCTGACAAGCTTCATCCAAGGATCACTCAGACTGCAAAACGCCTGTGGTTGATTTATGTATTATTAACGCTTGTTGAAACAATCCTGTTAATGCTCGGCGGTATGGACCTGTTTGATTCATTATGCCATTCATTTGCCACGATGGCTACGGGAGGATTCTCCACACAAAACGCAAGTGTTGCTGATTATTCAGCCCATATTCAATACGTTTTGATAGTTTTTATGTTTCTTGCCGGAACAAATTTCACCTTGCATTATTTTGCTTTAAGGGGAAAATTCAAAAATATTTGGAAAAACGAAGAATACCGGTATTATTTACTGTTTACTCTTAGTGTAACTATTTTGATTACATTTATCTGGATACTTCAAAGTAATATTAATAATATTGAAAAAACGTTCAGAGATTCATTATTCCAGGTAGTTTCAATTATAACAACTACCGGTTTTGTTTCATCCGATTATTTGATATGGCCCGGATTTTTATGGTTTTTTATTTTTTTATTAATGTTTGTCGGCGGAAGCGCAGGTTCTACCGGTGGGGGAATAAAAATAGCCAGGCATATTTTATTGCTTAAAAACAGTTCCGCTGAATTAAAACGTTCTATTCACCCACAGGCGATAATTCCCGTTAAATACAATGGCAAAGCTGTTTCGCAGGATATTATTTTTAAGGTAATGGCTTTTTTCCTGATTTATTTAACTATATTTTTTATCGGCACATTTGTAATGACTCTTTTCGGGCTTGATTTTAAGTCGGCTATCGGCTCTACTATTGCAACATTGGGTAATATCGGTCCGGGTATCGGGAAAGTAGGTCCGGTTCATAACTATGCATGGATTCCGGATATGGGAAAATGGTTCCTTTCTTTATTAATGCTACTTGGCAGACTGGAATTGTTTACGGTCTTAATCATTTTTACATCTTCGTTCTGGAAGAAATAATATAATAAGAATATTATTCATAACGAAATAACCTCTTCATTCTCATCCTTCGGTTTGGTTTGCGAAGGGTCATCCAAATCAAACTCCTTGAAGCTTTGCCATAGTAATGGAGCTATTCCTGCGATAGGTTCATAGAGAAAAGAACCTTCTTTTTTTTCGTCTGAAATAAATTTATCATTAAAATGATTGATGATAAGCATAATTATACTCATGAATACCGCAGCCTTCAGAATACCAAAAACCACACCGGCAAGTTTGTTCAGAAATCCCAAAGCCACCATGTTAATTAATTTCTCCAAAATCTTCCCGATAAAAAAGACGATAACAACAACTACAATAAAAGTGATGATAAAAGAAATAATGGGAACATATTTTGGCCCAATATTCAGGTTGTTGGTTAAAAAATTTGCTGCATAGCCCGAAAAGTAAAGGGCTGCATAAATACCAAGAATAAGGGCAAGGAGCGAAGTTAGTTCAATAACCAATCCTCTTTTAAATCCCTGATAGGCAAACCAGATGATTGGAATAATTAATAT
>JAIORT010000155.1 GCA_021107975.1 Bacteroidales bacterium
TAAGGATCTTCCTCATTTATCAAAGCCTCCAATGCGTTTTTTACCACGTTGATAAGTATTTGTTTTATTAAAGATTCATCGGCTGTGAGTTCCAGGTTTGCTGGTACATCGCTTTCAAATTTGATTTGCTGTTCGTTGAAGTTTTGCTGATAAAACTGCTGTACTCCTTTAATAGTCTGAGCAATATTAAATTTCGATATATTGAGTTTAGGGCTCTTTGTAATATTTTTATAAACCTCAATAAAATTAATTAGACCTTTTCCCCTTTCTGTAATTATTTCAGCATTTATAGCAATATCTTTAACGATTTCATCATTCAGATCAGAAACTCTTTTTAGCTTATTATCAAAATGGATATACCGTTGAATGGTTTTCGACAGCGTTGTAATCGGCGTTATGGAGTTTATAATTTCATGATTTAGAACCCGGATAAGTTTTTGCCAGGAGTCCAACTCCTTGTGGTCAAGTTCCCGGTTAATATTTTGGAAAGAAATAATGTGGATATTCCGTTTTCCAATTTTTATCAGATTGCTCCTGAAAACCAGGTTCAAAAGACCATCTTCTGTATTTATTTTCTTTAGATGCTGCGATAAAGTGGTGGCTTTTTTAATCGCATGGTAAATCTCAAAATGATGTTCTTTTAGCTTATTTAGAAAATAAAACTTCTCACAATTTAATATGCGGCAGGCTGCCGGGTTCAATAATTCTACTTTCTCACGATCATCGAAAGCAAGGATACCAATACTCAGGTTGTTTACTATGGTATTCAGATAATGTGTTTTTTGTTCGTTTTCGATGCGCATCTTTTGCATCTCTTTGTTTATCTTATTAAACGAAAGGTATATACCTTGAAAATTCTTTTGTTGTTTTTCGATAGGGTAGTTTATGGCTGTATCTTTTGCTTGAAACCTGATTAAAAAGCGGGCTAGTTCAGAATTTGTTTTGTCTATGTATTTTATCAACAGAAAGGTTTGTAGTATCAATAGTAGGATAAGTACCAGATTTAGCATATTCTTATCATCCATTCTGAAAAAGAAGGATAATAAAAGTGCACTTATGAGGATAAGTGCCACTCTGATTATGATCCAAAAATAAAAACGATTAAAGCCCATGTCTTTCAATTTTTAAATATAAAGTAGTTCTGCTTATACCTAACTCTTTGGCGGCTTTGGTAAGGTTGCCCTTGTACTTGCTAAGTACTTTTTTTACGGTAAATTTTTCCACATCACTGAGTTTATTCGATTCAGTACAGTTTTCGATTTTTCCTTTATTTAATCTGAAATCTTCAGGCTCCAATACCGGTTTTTCTGAGAGGATCACTGCTTTTTCGATACAGTGTTTTAGTTCTCTGATGTTGCCCGGCCATTGATGCTGGTATAAAGCATCAACTCCCAGTTTGCTGATCTTAAGTTTGCCCTTATTATATTTTTTTGAATATACCTTTAAATAGTGAAGTGCAATTTGGATGATGTCATCTTCCCTTTCACGCAAAGGCGGCATGTTTACAACGATGGTATTAATACGGTATAAAAGATCTTCACGGAATAAATGTTGGGTTAACATATCTTCGGGAATAAGGTTGGTAGCTGAGATTAAGCGGATATCAACTTGAATCGTTTTCTCTGATCCAAGTGCCTGTATTTCCCGGCTTTGTAAAACCCTTAACAGTTTTGCCTGAAGGTTAAGTGGTAAGTTTCCGATTTCATCCAGAAAAAGACTTCCTCCTGATGCTGCTTCAATCCTACCGGTACGGTCGGTATGGGCATCCGTAAAAGCGCCTTTTTTGTGCCCGAACATTTCGCTCTCAAAAAGGTTCTCATTTATGGCACCCAAATCTACAGGAATAAAAAGCTTGTCCTTTCTGTTGCTGCAACGGTGGATTTCACGAGCCAGCAATTCTTTGCCAGTCCCGTTTTCCCCTGTTATCAGAATGTTTGCATCTGTAGGTGCAACTTTTTGAATGGTTTTGAATATTTCAGTCATCTTTTTAGATGAACCGAGAAAATGATAATCCGCTATTTGATTTTGTTGCACGAGGAATTCCTGGTTTTGTTCCAAAATTTTTATTTTTTTTTCGCTTTCGCGAAGACGGACGGCTGTTTTTATAGTAACCAGCAATTTGTCAATGTCCCAGGGTTTACTAATAAAATCATGTGCCCCTTCCTTCATCCCCAGCACCGCTAATTCAATGTCGCCATACGCGGTTAATAAAATGACCAGGGTTTCGGGTGCGGTTTCTTTAATTTTTCGTAGCCAGTAAATTCCTTCGTTTCCGGAATTTAACCCTGCCCTGAAATTCATGTCAAGCAATATCACGTCCCATTCTTTTTGTCCCAGCATTTGTGGGATAAGATTGGGGTTTTTAATACATTCTATTTCTTTAAATTCGTATTTTAACGACTGTTTTAATGTTAGCAAAATACTATCATTGTCGTCAATTGCAAGAATTTTACCTGTGTGCTTATTCATTAATAATGAGTTCTTTTTAATACAAAAGTAAATAAATTGTTCATAAGCTGTGCAGTGACTGTCCAGAAACTGAACGTTTTTTATTTAAGTTTGCCAGGCTGGATTTTTAATAGACGGTATATCAACACATAAGAATTTTGGCATTTGCTTTGACAATACTTCTGTATTTTCAGAAAATTAATTACAATGATCAGATCATATTTTATAATTGCGGCTCGGAATTTTAGGAAAAATATTACCTTCTCTTTAATTAATCTTTTGGGGTTGAGTATCGCTTTCGCTTTATTTATTCTGCTTTCATTATATATTTTTAGTGAGCTAAGCACGGATAATCATATAAAGAACATCGGGAATATTTATTGTTTATACGAGAAAAATGATACGCATATATTTACTTGTGGGCTGTTTGCTGATTATATTTATGGACGGTACCCTGAAGTAAAACAAGTCTGCAGATCATTTATCTGGGACGGAACGTTTTTTTTAGAGGATGGGCATTTTATACATTTTAATAATTTTGGATACGTTGATTCCAATTATTTTAAAATGTTCGATAGTAAGGTTATCTTGGGTAATCTTGAAAATGCACTTGATGGAAATAATGGAATGGTGCTAACCGAAAGTTCAGCTAAAGCTTTGTTTAATGATAAAAATCCAATTGGCGAAACGGTGAGTTTGGAGGGAGAGTATGATTTTGTAGTAAACGCAGTTATACCGGATTTGCCGGAAAATTCCTCTCACAGAGTCCAATGTTATGTATCCATTCAAAGCTTATTGACACTATCGAATGCTTTACTTACCAATCCCGGAAACTGGTCTGTTTCGACATTTGTTGAAATTAAAGAGAATTCCAATATTCCATCGTTAGAAGAAAAATTGAGTAAAGATTTATTGGAGGAATTCAAACGGAATACCAATTGGGGTTTGCTTGCTTACGCCGATATTTATTTTAATACAAGCATTTCTGGGCCAGATGAGATTAGACGCGGGAATAAACAATTCATCATGTTATTTATTGGGATTGCTTTGTTCATACTTGTGATTGCTTGTATTAATTATATAAACCTAACCACTGCCAGGGCCGGTAGCCGTGCCAGAGAGGTGGGTATCAGAAAAGTTGTGGGTGCCTATAAACAAAAATTGATTAAACAGTTTTTAATTGAGTCTGTAATGTTGATTTTTATTTCGCTTATAATGGGGTTTTTATTGGCAGAACTCTCTATTGGTGAATTTAACCGGTTGGCAGAAACCAATCTACAGGTAAAAGCTTTTTATGCCTTTCCATTCAATATTTTTTTTATTGTCGGTGCTGTTTTACTGGGTGTTGTTTCGGGCATTTATCCAGCATTTGTCTTAACTTCTTTCAAAACAGTAGAAGTTATTAAAGGAAGAATAGCTAAAAGCAGTGAAGGGATTTTCGCCCGAAAAGTATTAATGGTTTTTCAGTTTATTTTATCGCTTACAATGATTGTTGGCTCCATTGTTATTTACCGTCAAATCAATTATGTAAAACAAGTTAATCTTGGATTTGATAAAGAAAATGTGATTCGCATGAAAATAAAAGATGAGGTCGATAAAAGCGCACAGTCCTTTAAGGATGAACTACTCACGATTCCGGGCATTGAAAAAATCTCTTTTTGTTATGGTATGCCGGGTGATGTAGGCAGTGGAATGTACGAGGTTGTAAATGGCCAGGAAATTGATATGCGACACTTGCAATGCGATCATGAATTTGTTGATTTGTTTGGCTTGCAGGTCGTAAGCGGAAGAAACTTTTCGGGCGAGGATGGTGCTGATATAGGGACAACGTATATGATAAATGAAGCGGCTGTTAAAAAGTTTGGCTGGGAAAATCCTTATGAAATTAAAATATGGGGTTTTAAACTTATTGGTATTGTAAAAGATTTTAATTTTCAAAGTATGCATCAAGAAGTCGGTCCCTTATTTATTACATATTTTTCTAATATGAGTCAAATCCTGATCCGGATATCGGGTGCCAATAAAACGGAGGTATTAGATAAAATAGAAAAAGCATGGATAAATATGTATCCCGAAGATCCTTTTAGTTTTGAGTTCGTAGATCAGGTAATAGATCAACAATATAAAGCGGAAGAACGCCTCGGTAAAGTTGTGAGTTACTTCTCCGTGTTTGCTCTGGTTATAGCTTTTATGGGTTTGTTGGGAATGACTTCTTTTATGATATTGCAGCGCAGGCGTGAAATTGGAATCCGCAAAGTGCATGGAGGAGATGTTAGCCAAATCGTTAATATGTTGTCTTTTGAATTTGTGAAATGGGTTATATTTGCCTTCATAATATCTGTTCCAATTTCATATTATTTGATGAAAACATGGTTAGATAAAAATTTTACTTCTCAGGTTGAGTTGGAGTGGTGGATTTTTGCAATCAGTGGATTTCTCGTAATCATTATATCTCTGCTAACAGTGAGTATTCAGGCTTACCGGGCAGCAATGATGAATCCTGTGGATAGTTTGAGGTATGAATAGATAAGTAATTTGAAACAATAATTTAGTATGAAGCTGGTTGGTGTTGGGCTTAATTAAA
>JAIORT010000381.1 GCA_021107975.1 Bacteroidales bacterium
CCATCGTTTGAGGGGACTTTGGTTTGAGTATAAACCTCAAATCCTTCCAGTATTAACTTACTTTCAATATTGCTTAGTATATACCTGTTCTGGAAAGTGCCACCTGAAAGAACTACTTTGTTAATACCTGTTTCTTTCCTTGCGAGGCTGGCAACGGCAAAAATAACATTAATAACGGTATTATGAAATTTTGCCGAAATACCCGAAACCGGAAATCCTTCCTTCAAATCCTCAACTATTTCACGAATTGTGGTTTCAAATGATATTGTCTCACCAAAGTCAAAAGGATAAGCATAGCTTTCGTTATTTTTAATTGCAGCCTCCAGACGCATTGGGGCTTCGGCGTGGAATTTTGAGACAGGGCAAATATTAGTGATAGCAGCCACTGCATCAAATAATCGTCCGGCACTGGAACTCAAAGGGCAATTAATTTTTTTTTCAATAGCCTTAACGATGAATTCAACCTTGTCAGGGTCCAATTCTTTCAGAAATGGGATATTAAGATTTAAAAAATCCCTGCCAAATATTTTATATAAATATGAGATACCGGTTCTCCAGGGTTCTTTGGTTGTCTGATCACCACCTGGTAATGGCATGTAATCAAAATGAGTTAATCTTTTGTAATCTGCCAGATCACAGATAAAAAACTCGCTGCCCCAAATATTTCCGTCATCACCCAATCCGGTACCGTCAAAGCTCACCCCTATCACCTTCTCATCTACTCCGTACTCAGCCATGCAAGAAGCAATGTGGGCATGATGATGCTGAACTTCGATGGTTTCAAGTTTCATATCTTTTGCAAAATTTGTTGAAAGATAATCAGGATGCATGTCATGAACCACTAATTCCGGTTTTACCCTGAATAATTTTTTAAAACGCTTATAAGATTCGGTGTAGAATTCCAGGGTTTCAAGGTTTTTCAAATCACCGATGTGCTGGCTGAGGATAGCCTGGTTTCCTTTGCCAAGACAAAAGCTATTTACCAGTTCGGCACCGGCAGCAAAAATACCATCAACATTCAGATTGAGATTTACAGGTTCGGGCGAATAACTGCGTGAGCGCCTGATCACTCTTTCCCTGTTATTTATTACAAAACCCACAGAATCATCAGTACGGTTGTATATATCACGGTTGTATGTCAATACAGCATCAGCGATTTCCGTAAGCGTTTTTAAGGCTTCATCATTATCAATAACTATGGGTTCTTCCGAAATATTTCCACTTGTCAGCACAATAGCCGGAATGTCTAATTGTTCAAAAAGAAGGTAATGGAAAGGCATATAAGGCAGCATTGCCCCGATTGTATTAAAACCAACACTTACACCCGAAGCCAACTTTTGTTTTTCTTTTAATATTAAAATCGGGCGACGCCATGAAGTTATTGATCTTTGCTCAGCATCATTCAGAAATACAAATTCCTTGAGTGTCTCCACATTTTTAAACATCACGGCAAAGGGTTTTCCTTCTCGATTTTTCAAGTCCCTGAGCCGTTCGACCGCTGCCTGGTTTTGAGCATCACAGGCAATCTGAAAACCACCTATTCCTTTTACGGCAATGATCTTTCCATCATGCAATAAGTCTTTAACCGTTAAAATGATCTCATCCAGATGGTTTATAGTTTTACTTTTTAAATGAAGTTTATATATCGGTCCGCAATAATTACAAGCCACAGGCTGTGCATGAAATCTCCTGTCCAAAACATCTTCATATTCTTTTTGGCAGGTATCGCACATTAAAAAAGGCGCCATGGTTGTCTTTTCACGGTCGTAAGGCAGGTCTTTGATAATAGAAAACCGCGGACCGCAATTAGTGCAATTGACAAAAGGATAATCAATACGATGAGGCTGGGCTTTCATATCCTTTAAACAGGCATCACAAACAGCTATATCGGGGCTGATATCGGTGATCTCTGTTGAAGCATTTTTACTTTTTATAATCCTGAATTCATTAAATTCTTCATATTCCTTAATTTCTTTACTAACAGAAGAAATATTAGATGCTACGGGAGCTTCTCTTTTAATGGAACCTATAAATTCATCAATTATATTCTCCTGCCCTGTAGCCTTAATAACAACACCGTCATTTCTGTTTTCAACCCATCCGGTTAAATTAAACCGGTGTGCAAGGCGGTAAATGAATGGGCGAAAACCTACTCCCTGTACTAACCCTTTTACCCGGATATTAACAGTAATATCTCTGAAATTTTCTGACAATTTCTTTAATTTATTCACTGATTTTTAGTGGGGGCAAAAATAATCTTATTCTTGTTAATATTTTATTTAATTTTACTCCCTGAATTTATTTATTCAGGAATAATTAAGCTGAAAACCAGTTTTTTATAACATATTTCAGTATATCAAAAATTTAATAAATAAAATAAAGCAAAAAAAAAGGAGGACGATATGCCAAAAAAAGTTTCATTAATTGTAAAATGCCCGCATTGCGGCAGGTCATTCATGGACGAAGAAAATTTGCAGCAAGGAAAGCCCGGCATTAAGTTAAACATAGAGTGTAACAATAACAGGGGAACAATCAGGTTATGTTCAATATATGGTTGCCACGATCATTTTTGCGATTTCGATTTAAAGGAAGGAGCTATTGCAAAATTCTTTTGCCCGCATTGTAATAAAGAGTTGATCAGCAAAGACACCTGTGAGTCGTGTGATGCTCCTATGGTACCGTTAATCTTACAAGTGGGCGGAAAAGTACTTATTTGTTCTCGAAGTGGTTGTAATAATCATTTCGTTGCATTTGAAAACCTTGCTACCGAAGTCAGAAAATTCTATCACGAATACGGATTTTGAGAATACAAATACCTTCAAATGACAGAGATTGTTGACCCTTTTTGTTATAAATGTAAAGCCCGGGAAAAATCATGTTTTCACATGCTTACTAAGGAAGACCTGGGTTTTTTAAATTCGAAAAAGGTTACCACATACTATAAAAGGGGACAAATAATTTTCTATGCCGGCAGAATACCCACAGGTATTTATTGTTTAATGAGTGGGAAAATAAAAATTTCCAAAATAGGTGTTGATGGCAAAGAACAAATAGTAAGGTTTGTGTTGCCGGGTCAATTATTGGGTATCAGGGGGCTGATAGGAGGCAGGGGCTATAGTGCATTTGCAACCACTTTGGAAGATTCAACAGTATGTTACATTAATAAGGAAAGTTTCTTATTTATTACCCAAAAATATCCTGATATAACAAAGTGTTTATTAGCAACCTTAAGTCAATTATTGGAAGAAGCGGAAGAAAAAATGACTTCTATGGCTCAGAAACCTGTAAGGGAAAGGCTTGCAGAAGCTCTTCTGTTTCTGAATAATATATTTATATCAGATGAACCATCCGATATTATTGATGCCAATTCAAATATCATCCTGCCACGTGAAGATCTCGCCAACATCGTTGGAACAGCCACAGAAACCATAATCAGGCTTCTTTCCGATTTCAGGGATGAAAAGCTTATCTCGATTGAAGGGAGAAAAATAATCCTGATAAATATTGAAGGACTTAATAAAATTGCTAAAATCTAAGGATGTTATTTAATGATACTTAAACAGTATTACATCGGTACATTTATTTTTTTAATATGCCTTCGCAAAATTGCGAGGTAGATCAGCAGAAAAACAAATCCTTCCACAACAGTATAAAAAATATTGATAAAGAAATATTTTCTTATTATAAAATCGGCAACAACCTGAATAAAAAGTATGGTTAAAAACAGTATTACATGCTTAACATTTTCGTAATTCTTAAAAAACTTTGCAGAATCCTGCGAATAGAAATAAATAAACAGAAACAGGTAAGAAATAAAAGTGGTTATAGCTGCCATTTTATAACCATACAGGGGAATAAAAACAAAATTCAATATAATATTTAAAACGGCTGCAATAAGCACACCGGTTGCAATAGCTTTTAACTTATCGGCAAATTTGAATTTAATCTCTATAAACATGATCAAACCATAAAGGAAAGCGCTTATAAAAACCCAGGGCATTATGGTATCCCCGCTTCTGAATTCCTCTCCTAATAAAATCACTGCCATTTCCTTTGAAAACAGGCAAAAGTACGTTACAAGGGGAAGACCAAATAACAAGAAAACATAGATATACTTTGAAATAAGGTCGTCGGAATTTTTAAAATTCACTTCCAGTTCCCGGTTCAGTGAAGGATTGATTGTATTAAAATACACTGTTACCAAGGCAACAATACTCAATTGACAAATATTGTACACCTGGTTGTATATACCCACAGTTGACATATCAGTAAACAGAACGATAATATATCGGTCGCTCGATGTTATTAATAAAAAGCTGAAACCGGCAATCAACCCCACACTGCCGAACTTAAACAACATCTTTAGTATATTACGGGAAATACTCCTGATGGAAAAGGATATATTTTCTTTACTTGTTAAAAAGATAAATAATAAAACAACGACATCTATTACGATGACACTTATTAATACCGATGTAATCCTGTAACCATAGCCAAAGGTCATCAGGTATAATAAAGCAAAGCTCAGAACAGCCCTTGATGAATGGATCAGGTTGTACTTTAATGCTTTACCTTCAAGCCTGATAATTATAAGGTATAAGCCGATAAATTCTTTGATGAAATATAGCAGAAACGACAGTATTATTAATTGTTTTACGGTTTTGTTTTCTGATAGAAAATACCAAATGCCTGAGATGATGAGTAACAGTAAACTTGCCGTAAGGAAAATACCGAACATGTTCGAATACAAAGATTTCAGGTCATTTTTAGTTTTGAAAGCATTGTAATATCTCCATAAACAGCTCGCAAGCCAGGAATATACAAAAATGGAGATGTACGAAAAAGTTATGGTTATGATACCGAGGTAGCCGTACTCTTCAGGTGTAAAGTACCTTGTAAAAATAGGGGTTTTTATAAAGCCGACGCCCATCGGGATAAGAGCGCCAAACAGATACCACCCAATATCTTTTATAAACTTAGTGTTATTTTCCTGTAAATTCAATATTTTGGGAATATTCCCTCTTTA
>JAIORT010000837.1 GCA_021107975.1 Bacteroidales bacterium
CCTGGATTATGGGATTTGCCGATCCGGCATTTTCGGGCAGAGGTACCGGCTATAATTATTTTGATGGAAATAATTGGGGTCCTTATCCTACTGAAAGACTTGAATCTGAAAGATGCGGCTGGCCATCTTATGCTCCTCTCGGTGATGGTGAAATTACCGCTTGTCACAGATATGCAACAGGCTTAAATCAAGTTATTATATTTATGTATAGAGAAATCAAAGGTGAAGGTGAATGGACAGAATTTCATTTCGAACCGCCTGCAGGTGCTTATGGATTGATGTGGCCAAGGATGGTTACATCAGGCGAAAATCATGATGTTATACACTTAATAGCTGTTACAACTCCAACAGGACATGGTGGTACTGCATATCAGGGACAAGATGGTGCTTTGCTTTATTCAAGATCAACTGACGGTGGAGTAACATGGGAACCTGAAAATGTTATTTTAGAAGGATTGGGAATAGATTATTTAGATAATGTCGGTGGTGATGATTATGCATGGGCAGAGCCTAAGGGTGATAATCTCGCTTTTGTTGTTCACGATGGTTCGAGAGATGGTATTGTTATGAAATCTACCGATGGTGGAGATAGCTGGGATAGAATAGATTTTTACACAAGTCCTTTTGGAGGTTTCCTCCCTAACGATACTCCCAAATGGGGCGGTGGAGATGCAACCAACGCAGCCGCAATTGACAACAATGGTATGGTGCATGTTGTTTTCGGAAGATTGATACACAGGATTGAGGCAGGTGCAGGTTCGTACTATCCATGGACAGATGGCTTAATTTATTGGAATGAAAATATGGATCCTTTGGATTCTCTTATTGTAGGAAGCGATGTATTTAATCTGGATAATCTTGAAAATGCCGGATATTTAGTCGGTAGAGTACAGGAATACGGAGGCGATTCAATTATTGATATTACTACTTATGAAGCTTCTTTAACCGCTATGCCACAGATTGCAATAAATAAGGCTAATAATATTTTTGTTAGCTGGTCTGCAGTTTCAGTCGGATTTGACAATGGAGTAAAAAATTACAGGCATGTCTGGGGAAGATTTAGCGAATACGATCCTATTACACTGACATGGAACGATTGGAGCGCTTATGAAGATTATACAGGAGATTTATTCCACCTGTTCTCCGAATGTGTTTTCCCGTCATTAGCTCCTTACACTTCATTTGCTCCTTCCTCTCTTGATAATGATTATTATCATATTGTTTACCAAACGAGCAATGAGCCGGGTATTAATCAAAGATACGAAGATCATGGAGTAATTGATAACAATATGGTTTATCTTGCTATCGATGATTTGCTTCCCTATATTACCGGAATAGATGAAAATGCAGATAATGCTATTACTTATGTTTCATCTAACTATCCTAACCCGTTTAATGAAACTTCAATGGTTCAGGTTGATGTAGTTAATTCATGTAATTTAAACATGGAAATAATTAATATAATGGGTCAGAAAGTATATGAAATAAATAAAGGCGAAGTAAACAGCGGAACACATTTCTTTAAAATTCATGCAAATAAATTATCCGCAGGTATATATTTCTACACTGTTAATGCAGGCGATACTTCTATTACAAAGAAGATGATTGTGGAATAAGATTTATTTATCTGAAAAAAATAAAAGGCTGATCGTTTATGGTCAGCCTTTTTTATTTGCGAAATTATCAGTTATAAAATTTTCCATAGCCATAGCATCATATAGCATAGGGTTTAAACCCTATGCTATATAGCTATATAGTAACATTTTCGAGTTAAGTGCTTATTTTACTAACCGTTTTTCCTTGATTTGGTCGCCATATTCATTTTCAAATTCAATAGCATACGATTTTATAACAGGCATAAGTTCTTTAGCCGGAAGCTTTGAATATTGCTTTACTTTTATTTTAGGATTGTCAAATGTAGGAATCAGCCACCAATCATTATTAATATTAAATCCTACCATTTCAATATTTAAACCGGGTATTGAAATAATATTCATATCTTTAATATTAACGTCCAAAGTATCGGGCCATCCGCTGAATATTCTTTTATTAGTAATAATTTCAGTATAAATAGTTCCTCCAAAATTGTTAAAAACCCATCCTTGATCAGTTTTAATAACTGTTACGGTAGTCTTAACTTGTCCGTTAAATAAAAGAGGAAAAACAAATTGTTTATTTTTTTCAAACAACGTATTAATGGGTGAACCCTCTTCAAAGTTGAGCAATTTATTGTATGCAATTCCTTTTAATGGAATTGGGTCGCCAACTTCTAATTCTTTAACCTCTTTTAAAGAAGTGAATCCCAGATTTTGAAAATTTTCCTCATTGGTTAGCTTTTGTAATGCTTCAATAGCTGCGTTTGCTGCTTCGCGTGGTGTTTCTTTTCCGGTTATTTCCTGCATTTCGTTTGATATTTTTTCATTTTCACTACATACCAAAAATAATGGAAATATAATCAGGATAATTACTGATATTGCAATATTTACTTTTTTCATGATAATTCCTCCTTATTTTATTCAGATGTATATTTAAAACTATATGCAGTTTCCCAATGATTGTGAGTTGCAGAGTTGCTATATTCCTGGTAAGTAATAAACCTGTCAGTGCCATTACACGGCGACCATGGATCTTTCAGATAAAGAAACTTATCATCTCCCATTTCGGCATAGCCATAAATAACAAGTACATGACCTACTCCGCCACTTTTAGGACCATAAGCAAAAGACAGAGGTTTTTTAGCACAATAAATCTCATATTTAATTTTTTCCCAGGTTAATGGTGTGGAAGAATTGCTGTAAGTAAAACCGCATTCTGTAAACATTGTCCATCCGGGCATATTACAGGCGGCATTTTTCGGACATCCTGATGTACAACAGTCAGTTCGGGCAAAACGTTCATTTGCCAGATCACATTGTGTTCTGCCATGACCTAAAAATTCGGTGATCATTTGAGTAGTAGCTGCCCAGCACCAGTTGCCGGTTTCCTGGGCATGAAGTGTTACCGGCTGCGAGCCTATTAATGCAGGCTTGCATTTACAACTGTCACATCCCTCAAGGATAATAATAAATATCCCTATTGTAACAATTGTTAAAATCATTGAAATTTTTTTCATGTTTCTTAATTTTGGTTTATATTTATAAAAACACAAATATAATGTATTAATAACCGGAAAGCAACTAAATTCTTAATTTTTTTGTAACTAATCAGTAATTGAATTTCGTTATATTGTTGAAAAATCAGAAAATAAATACCAATTATCCCCTTCTGGAAGGGGTGTAGGGGTAGGAATATATACAAATACTATTTATTTTCTGATTTTTCATTGGCACACCGATTAGTTACAATTTTTTTAAATCATAGTAAAAATGAATTATAGACAGGCTAATGATAATCTTTCCAGACAAAACAATCAGAAAACTCATTATTTATTTTCGGTTGTTCTTTAAAAATCCCATAAACCGCCGAGCCGCTGCCGCTCATTGATGCATAAACAGCTCCGAGTTCATATAATCGATCTTTGATTTTTTTAATTTCAGGATGTCTTTTGAAAATCACTTCCTCAAAATCATTTATAAGCGTGTTTTTCCATTTTTCAACCGGCTGCCTGATGACCTCTTTAAGTGAAGTGTCTTTTATTGATGGTTTTATCCATGAGTAAGCCTCTGTAGTATTTATATGAATTTCAGGTTTCACAATAATAAAACAATAATCGCTCAATTCCACCTGAATATTCTCAAACCTGTTACCTTTTTCATAAGCAAACACAGGTTTGTTTTCAATAAAAAAAGCACAATCGCTTCCTAATTGACAGGCATATTGTTGTTTTTGTTTTACTGTAAGTTTTAAATCAAAAATATTATTAAGCAATTTGATAGCATAAGCGGCATCAGCAGAGCCACCACCCAAACCGGCTCCGGGTGGTATTGTTTTATGCAGATGTATCTCAACCGGATCAAGATTAAAGATTTTTTTTAACATTTCATAAGCTTTCACCACAAGGTTATGCTTTCTTTCGCCCGAAATATTTATTCCTGAAGTTTGAAACGTGAATTTTTTGTTTGGTGAAATGATGATTTCAAGTATGTCATTCATTCCAATGGGATACATTACCGTTTCAACGTTATGAAAACCATCCTGCCGCTTTTCAATTACTGACAGCCCGATGTTTATTTTACAATTTGGGAAGCAAAGCATATAAAGTACAACTTAAAAAACTCATAATTATTAATTATTAACTCAACAATCCAACCCTCGAAGCATATTGTATAGCCCCGGCAGTACTGCTCACATCTAACTTTTCAATAATCCTCTGGCGATGTGTATTTACTGTATTGATGCTTATAAAAAGTTTGTCGGCAATTTGTTTACTTATAAGACCGTCCGAGATGAGTTTGAGTATTTCTTTTTCGCGTTTACTTAATTGCGGTAAGTCTTCTTTTGGTGGAAAATGAAATAGTTCACCGGTTTTAGAATTAACGAGCCTGCATCTGAAAGGAGTATGAATATCTTTATCGGGTGAAATATCAAGAAGACTTAAAGCCAGCCAAACATTTCCATACTTATCTAATTCCAAAACCATTTGCTGTTCGATCACACGGATATATTTCCCTTTATTGTTCTTTCGCCGATAATCATAAACTAATTTATAATCTTTAATATTTTCAGTAGGCATATTAAACCCAAGCGTTATAAAATATATTCCTGCCTTAAGAATTCCAGCCAGATCTTCAGGGTGAATATGGCGGTCGAAGTAAGAATGCCCTTCTTTTTCAGCCTCATCCAGGTCATATCCAAAAACCGTTTCAAATTTCTTCGAATTGTAAACATGGTCTTTTTTATACAAATCAAATATGGAAATGGAGCTGTTTCCTATGACATCAAGTTGTTCTAAGAAAGAGATATGCTTATTCAGGATAGTATAATCAAGTTCTGTTTCCACAAACTTTTGCGATTCGAGCAACTGCCAATATTCGTAATATA
>JAIORT010000995.1 GCA_021107975.1 Bacteroidales bacterium
AAATTACATGAGAATGCTGCAGAACTCGCGATATTAAATGGCATATCATTAAATCAGTTCATTCAGCAAGCTATTCAACATGAGATAAACCATATCGCCCTAAGGGATTAGTTTAAGTCTTTTTTCAGCTCTTCAAAAACCGCCTTCATATATTTATTCAGATTGTTTATTAACTCGCTGAGTTTGTCAACTTTTGAATCTTTTGATGAGTATTCTTTTAACAATTGTATTCCTAAAATTAATTTAGAAAGACTTGGTGGATTTTCTCCAAGTTTCGATTCATCAGGTACTTTAATAACTTTCTCTAAGTCGTTGAATAATTTTGGCAGTGAGGCGTAGTCCTGTATTAACTGTAAGTTGGATTTTGATCTTGGAACTCCGAGAAAATCTACGTTAGGCTTTATTCTGTGTGCTATTTTACTCGTCTCATTATATTCTCCATTATTAAAATGTGCTGTTAATTTTAACAAATCATCAGGTAGCTCATCCAATAATCTTTTAGCCATTTTCTGAGTTCGTTGCTCATCACCCAGACACGCCTCTTTTAATTTTGAAAGATCATATAATTTTTTAGTTTCTGCTGAACTTTCAGAAGCTGATGATTGCTTTGGAGCAGAATCAATATATTTAATTTCCTTATTAAGTAATCTGGCAATTTTTTCAAAAAGATCGGCAGAATCAAATGGTTTTGAAATATAATCGTTCATACCGGCATTTAAACATTGGTCAATAACTCCCCGGATAACATCAGCGGTCATTGCAATTATTGGGACATTAGACCTGAGTTCCTTTCTGATGATCTCTGTTGCAGCAATTCCACCCATTACAGGCATTTGTTTATCCATTAAAACTATATCATAATTATTAGCTTTAAATTTTTCAACTGCCACCTGTCCGTTTTCTGCAAGATCAATAACAGCATTCCATTTTTCTATCAGAGCCTGAATAATTTCCTGGTTAAAAAGATTGTCTTCTGCTAACAGAATTTTTACTCCTCTCAGCGTTTCTTCATTAATTTCGGCTTTTCCTTGCTTATTTTCTAAATCATCAACATTACCAATTTTCAGATTAATTTTTACAGTAAATTTACTTCCTGTTCCTTTTTTACTTTCTGCTTTTATTTCACCATTCATCAATTCCACTAATTGTTTTGATATTGCAAGCCCAAGTCCGGTTCCGCCAAACTTCCTGGTAGTACTGTTATCTTCTTGTTTGAAACTTTCAAAAATATTATCAATATTAAACTGATCAATGCCAATCCCTGTATCAGATATTATAAATTCAATAAGGTTTGTTTGGCTTGTTGATGAAATAAGATTACAATCAAGCCTTACAAAGCCTTTATTTGTAAACTTAATAGCATTATTAACTAAATTAATGAGAATCTGATTAATTCGAACACTATCACCTATAAGGACGCGGTTAATCTTTGGGTCAATTGAATAATCCAATGCTATTGACTTGCCAAGAGCCATATAATTGAATGTCTCAATAATTTTTTTAATCAGTTTATAAATATCAAACACGCTTTCTTCTAAAGTTAAAACACCAGCCTCTATTTTAGAAAAGTCTAAAATATTATTAACTATTGCCAATAAATTGTTAGCGGAAGATTTTTGAATATCAAGGTATCTCTTCTGTTTTTCTGTAAGATCGGTGTTTTGTAATAATTCATGTATAGAATAAACTGCACTAATAGGTGTTCGTAATTCATGGCTCATACTTGCCAGAAACCGGCTTTTGGCTGTATTAGCCGATTCTGCTTCAACTTTTGCAACTTCTAACTCTTTATTAGTTTTTTCCAGTTCTTTTAGTAGCTTATCAAGTTCTAATTCAGCCTGCTTGCGCTCGGTGATATCAACATTAATAGTTAAAGCAGAGGTGAATTTTCCTGTATTATCCTTAATTGGTTGCATATTTGTTTGGAACCAATATAACTTGCCTTGAAATGAAACACTGGATTCATCGAAAGAACTCTGCCCTGATTCGATTACCTTTCTGATGAGCTTTATCCTTTTTTCGGCAAATTCTTTTAATAAAACATCCCACAAAGTCTTACCTTCAAAATCCTTTGGCTTTCCACCAAATAATTGAGCAGCGGCATTATTTAAAATCAGTAGTCTGCCATGATAGTCTATCAGAGAAATAGCTTCTCCGGCATTTTCTACTAAAATTCTATATTTCTCCTCACTTTGCCGCAACGCTTCCTCTGCCTTTTTGCGGTCTGTAATATCCCTGGTAATAGCAAAAAATTCTGTTACGTCTCCATCTTTATTATAAGCAACCTGGACATTTTGTCCGACCCAAATTTCTTTTCCGTCTTTTCTAATTAATGGAAATTCCAAATAGGTTGTTGGAGTTTTATTATGTGCCTGGCTTGAATAATATTCTCTTAGTTTTTCCTGGTAATTTTGAGCAATTAATGTTAAATAATGCTTCCCGATTAATTCATGCTCTTTGTAGCCAGTAATCCTTAAAGCAACCGGATTAACAAAAGTAAAATAGCCTTTAGAGTCAGCTCTATAAATGATATCATTAACTGACTCAACTATCTCCCTGTATTTTTTTTCAATCTCAATGGATGCTTTCTCCGCCTGCACTTTTTTCTCTGATTCAATAACAGACTTTTTATGATAAATACATCCTTTTATAGAAATGGTAAATTTTTTAATAACATTTACCAGTTTGTTTAATTCAATATTAGAAAAAAGTAAATCGATTAGTGAGGAATAAAGTTTTATAAAACCAATATCATCAAGTGCAAAAACAGCAAAAGCACCTTTTGAAATACTCTTTTCGAACATTATATCCGAAAAAGCGTCATTTACATAAGAGAATGAAAAATAATCCCTGTTTTTCAGGTAACTGAATACAGGATGATCGATAGATATTGACGTTTTTTCTATTTTAAATTTAGGATTAGCATAAACTAAAGATACATTACCATCATCCGGTTTATCAGGCAGATATTGATTTTTAATCCAGACAGAGGCAAAATCAAGATTTTTACGAGCCATTAATGTTTTAATGAACTTATCACAATTTTCCTCTAAGTTGATTGATTGACCGCTCGATAAGGAAAGTTCATAAAGAAGAGATATATCATTAATTATATTTATATCCATAGAGTTAATGATTCATTAATAGTCCAATCACAATTGTTTTGTTAAAAAAATCAAGATAACCTTGCCCGTGTGATGAAATTTCACCAAGGGTGAGGGCTCCTTCCGTAATTATTCCCTTATAGGATTTATTAATAACATTTTGGATATTGCTTAATTCTTTTGTAAAATCATTTTCCAAAAATAATACTCTTGAAATACAATCAAAAATTAAAGCATCTTTTATTTTTATATCGGGTGTTATTCCGTCTTCTGCTGCCAGACGAGCTGCATTGATTAGAGTATCTTTATTTCCTTTTAAAATATCAAGAACAGTATTTTCAGGTACTTCTCCCACGCATATTAGTTCTCCATTTTCATTAACTGATAATGGGTCTCGTACAATATATTCTGTTCCTTCTACTGTTATTCCAAAAGGATAACCTTTAGCAATATCAAAAAAGTTTTCTTTTGTTATAATTTTCCCGGAATCCTGTTCTACGGCTTCTTTATATATTTCAAAGGCGTTTGTCCAGTTCAGTTCTTTGATAATATTTTTTTGGGATTTTGTTGCCACAAAAGGACCTTCTATTTTTTTCCAGCCATGCCTCACACCAAGTTTACTTTTTAATTCAACCATTGCAATAATAGCCGCATCCTTATAAACACCCTCATTAGTAAATATACAAGGTTTTTGAACTAAGCTTAATGACCCTGCCCCGCCTCCAAGATAATTTACTGAATTTCCAAGTTGATTGAAGAGCCTTGACAGGAACAAAGAAATATTACTTGTTAATCCATCAACCAGAACAATGGTAGTATATCTGTCTTCTATAACTTGTTCATCATATTCAGGACATACGAATTCTTCCGAATCAAGTCCTTTTACTAATATCGGTTTAATAGTCGTTGGTAATATCTTACAAACTACGCCTTCCTCATATTTGTTATTGCCAGATATTACAGCGGGAAACATACCACCAAAAAAACTGATTTTCTTCTCATTCAATTTCCTGATTAATAAATTTAAGTCAGGACAATTTTTTTCTCCTATCATTAAAAAAACGACCTGTGAAGGTTCAGGATTTAAACCTGTAATAGTTTGAACTATCTCGTCAACATTTGAAGATTTTATATACATACAATAAATTTGTTAATAAATACTCAGATACAAAACATGAATTATTCATATTCATATAAATTCACGATACAAAATTAAACAGGTTAAATAGAAAAAAAAACAGGAAAAATACCCAATTTGTATAAGGGAAAATACGTAGTATTACTGCGTAATATTACGCATTAATTTTGGCTAAAACCTTCGGACAGAAAGAAATACATTAAAAAACCCGAATAAGTCACTATCGCCTGATGTGTATTAAAATAGCTTGTATTTATTTTACTTCCAATTATTAAATTATCAATTATTATTTATAATTTTGAAAATCTAAACAATTTCACATTAAAAATCGGCAAAATGGCAAAAACTATTGAACCTTTAATTTTTGTTGTAGAAGATAATAATTTTTATCTCGACCTGATAAAAAGTAATCTTCAGGAAATGAATTATTCTAATGTAATGGCTTTTTTATCAGGAGAAGAATGTCTTGAAAATTTACATAAGAATCCCGAAATTGTAATACTTGATTTTAATTTAACAGGCATTAACGGAATTGAAGTATTACAAAAGATAAAAAGGCATAATATAGATACAGAGGTAATCTTTTTATCAACACAAAAGGATATTAATGTAGCTGTTAATTCGTTGAAATATGGTGCGTATGATTATATAGAAAAGAATGAAAAAACATTTTATATCCTCAATGAAATGTTGGAAAAAATAATCCTTTCGAAAAAAGAGAAAAAGAAAAAAGGCA
>JAIORT010000115.1 GCA_021107975.1 Bacteroidales bacterium
CTGATAAAGATAACATCAAAAAACCCGAACATCCTGAGTTAGCATCTCTTCAAAATTACTTCAAGATTATTGATCCTGAATTAAAGAGGGTTCCGACAGAGCGATTATACAAAGCATACAAATACACAAAAGAATGTATCAGTGATCAACAACTAAAATCAGGAGGCAAAGACCTTGAATGGACCGAAACAGGTTCAAATATGGGTGGCAGGACACGAGCCGTTATGTGGGATCCGAACGAAACATCAGGAAACAAAGTATGGGCTGGCGGCGTTACAAGTGGGCTTTGGTACAATAATAATATCACAAGCACTAATTCAAGTTGGCAAACTATCAATGATTTCTGGCCAAGCTTATCAATAAGTTGTATTGTATATGATCCCAACAATCCGCAAATATTCTATATGGGAACAGGTGAACCTTTTACTGCAAGGATTATTTACCGGGAATCTTCAGGAGTAGGAATAGGTATCTGGAAATCAACTGACGGAGGAGAAAACTGGGAATTAATCCCTTCAACCGAAGATTTTAAATACATTACCGATATAAAAGTAAATGACGAAAACGGAGCAAGTGTCATTTATGCAGGTGTTGTTTCAGGCGCTTATCATGGAGCGAGTCACCAAAGTGAGCCTTCCGACGGTTTGTACAGGTCAACTGATGGAGGTCAGACATGGGAGCAAGTATTACCTGACATTGTGGATGAAACCGAACCTTATGCTCCTGCCGATATAGAAATAGCTTCAAATGGAAGGATATTTATCGGCACTATGAAAAACCTCAATGGCGATGGCGGAGCAACTATCCTTTACTCTGATGAAGGTACGGCAGGGACATGGACCATCTTTGATGATTACGTGGAAATTATTCAAAATGATCCTGAGTATTACATTCCGGGAAGGATAGTTTTAGCAAGTGCTGTTTCCAACCCAAACATCGTTTATGCGATTATAGGCGCCGGTTGGTTAAACAGTTCAGGCTTCAATTATGCACGTGGCAGATATGTGCTTCGTTCAGATGATGGCGGTGAAACATGGAATCAAAAATCTTTGCCGGGTGGCGATCCATACTGGGCAAGTTTATCATGGCATGCCTTTATAGATGCTGTAAATCCAACAAATCCCGATGAGTTATATGTCGGGGGATTAGACGTTTGGAAAACAAGTAATGGTGGAAATTCATGGAATCATCTTTCTGATTGGGCTTTAATGTATTATGGCGGAGGTGATGATTATGTCCACGCCGACCAGCATGTACAACTATACAAAGACGGTTCATCGGATATAATGCTTTTCGGCACCGATGGCGGCGTTTTTTACACTACCAATGCTACATCATCAGATCCAATTTTCCAGGAAAAAAATAAAAATTTCAGTACGCTGCAGTTCTATACATGCGATATTTACCCCGTAGCCGGACAAAATTATTTTGTAGGCGGATTACAGGATAACGGTACTTTATTATATATGGGACAGCCTTTGGATATTAATGACATGATTGATGGTGGCGACGGTGCGTATTGTTTCTTCGATGAAAATGAGCCTCAAATAATGATTACTTCCGTTTATTACAACAGTTATACTATTTTTTACAACTGGAACTATCATAATTCAATGGGAAATTATGGCACAGGAATTTTTATTAATCCTGCCGATTACGATAGCGAATTAAATATACTGTATGCAAACGGTGTAACATTCTCAGGTAACCATTTAAACAAAATACTAAGAATAACAGGAATACCTAATAGTCCTAATGACCAGCTTGTTAATTTGAACACAGGGTTAAATGTTTATTTTTCATGTATTAAAGTTTCTCCTTATTCACCCTCAGGAACAACAACATTATTTGTAGGTTCACAAAACGGAAAACTGTTTAAAGTAACTAATGCTCAAACATCTCCGCAGGCAGATGATATCGGCTCAAATGATTTCCCGATAGCTTATTTGTCTTCGGTTTCAGTCGGAGGTTCAGAAGATACATTACTTGTAACTTTCTCAAACTACGGTATTCCTTCTGTATGGCAGACTTATGACGGTGGACAAACATGGCAGGACATCTCCGGCAACCTGCCTGATATGCCAATTCGCTGGTCGCTTTATCATCCCGAAAATACTAAGCAAGTTATGCTGGCAACCGAAATCGGAGTTTGGACTACAAACAAGGCAAACGACATTGACGTAGTTTGGGAACCTGATGCCGGACTACCCAACGTTAGAGTGGATATGCTCCAAATGAGGGAAGTTGACAATACCGTGCTGGCAGCCACGCATGGTCGCGGATTTTTTTATGCAACATGGAATTACAACCCGTCAACTTCAATTGACGAATCTGACATTGAAGATATGGCAGTTTATCCAAACCCCACATCCGGTATTATAAATATAAAGTCAGGAACAAACATTTCAGAAAATACTGAATTAACAGTTACTGACATTAATGGTAGAATAATTTACCAGGAAAAGCCGGAGGTTTGGAATGCAGAAAGTATCAGGCAGATTGATCTTACAGGAAAAGCAAAAGGAGTTTATTTTGTGAGAGTTCAATCGGGAAAAAATAAATCAATGCAAAAAATTATCCTCAGATAAGATACTTTTCGTTGAGATGTAAAATTTTACACCTTTATAAAAAATTAATTACTTTTGACATTCTTTTTTATGATAAAATTAAAATTCTTTCAATGGAAGAAAATCAAAAGAAAACCATCCCGCTTATTACAAAAATATTTGTTGTAATAAATATCTTATTGTTCGGTATTACAGGAACAATCTTCTTTATTAATGGTGAAAATTTAATTGGATATATACTGCTTGCAGCCGGATTCAGCAATATTATCTGGGCATTATTTTCATTCAGGTCAAAAAATTTATTTTTTGTAATTCTAAATTTTATTTTTGCTGCGGTAGCTCTTATCGTAGGCATCAATTACCAATTCGCGGATAATAAATATATGGCAATGATGTGGATTGCAATTATGCTTGTTTATTTAATTATCGGTTTTGTTTTATTGTTGAAAATAAGAAAAGACAAATCAGGTTCTCAGGCATAGGCTTTCATATTGGACAACCATATTAAAATAAAGAACCGTAAAGCTTTCTATGAGTATCTTCTGTTTGAAAAATTCGTGGCAGGAATTCAACTGAGGGGTACGGAAATTAAATCCATCAGGCATGGAAAAACAAGCTTAGTGGACTCGTATTGCAATTTTAAAGAGAATGAGCTTTTTGTATTCAATATGCACATTGCCGAATATAAATACGGAACTCATTATAATCACGAACCCAAACGCGAAAGAAAACTTTTGTTAACAAAACGCGAACTAAAACGACTTTCGACCAAAGTGAAGGAAAGAGGATTTGCAATTATTCCGACATTTCTTTTTATTAATGAAAAAGGATTAGCCAAGCTCGAAATAGCCGTTGCTAAAGGGAAGAAGCTTTACGATAAAAGAGAATCATTAAAAACAAAAGATACGAAAAGAGACTTGGAGAGAAGGGAGTTTTAGAAGACCTTCCAGAGTCGGAACGACCTGGAAGAGTCTTTTATGTTTAGAGTCTTTTATGTTTACCAATGACTCTTCCAGGTGCTTCGCACTCTGGAAGGTCAAGCATTTTCTTTTCTTGTTAAATTTTGTTAAAAAGTTTTTTAATAATTTGTAAATCTTGTGATTGATTGTTTCTTTTGCAAAAAATTTTAAACTATGGATATAGTTGTAGAAAATCTGACAAAAAAATACGGAGCACAACGCGCCGTTGATAACATTTCCTTCAGGGTGAAAACAGGTGAGATATTAGGATTTCTGGGGCCAAACGGCGCCGGGAAAACTACAACCATGAAGGCTATCACTACTTATCTTACTCCTAACGAAGGAAATATTTACGTCGGGGAGTATTCTATTTACGAACAACCCGATGAAATAAAAAAGAATATCGGTTACCTTCCGGAGAACAATCCGTTATACAGTGAAATGCCGGTGATAGATTACCTCAAATTCGTTGCAGAGTTACAGGGAATTGAAAAATCGAAGATCAAAGAGAAAATTCTTGAGATGATAAATATATGCGGTCTGGAAGGTGAAAAACACAAAAAAATCGGGGAGCTTTCAAAAGGCTACCAGCAGCGTGTCGGACTTGCACAAACATTGATTCACGATCCGGATGTGTTGATATTAGATGAGCCTACTGTCGGTCTTGACCCTAACCAGATAGTTGAAATTCGTGAGCTGATTAAAAAAATAGGACGGGAAAAAACTGTTCTTCTGAGTTCTCACATACTTGCCGAGGTGGAAGCTACCTGCGACCGGATATTAATTATTAACAACGGAAAAATTGTAGCTGACGGAACATCAAAAGACCTGAGAAAACAATCAGAAGGTAAAGAAATTCTTAAAATAAAAATTGAAGATGGTGATAAAAACGACATCTTCAAAGCATTGCAGGAAGTGGAAACTGTTGGTGTTGTCGATTTTATAACGGGCGAAGATAATTCTTTTGAAATCCAGAGCAAACCCGAACTTTCATCAAGGAAAAGTATTTTTAAACTATGTGTTGATAAAGGTTGGGTTCTTACAGAAATGACTCCGGTGGAAACTAAACTTGAGGATATTTTCCGTGAACTGACCACTAACTAAAAGAAATGTTGAATTATGAATTATAAATTTTAAATTACAAATTTCAAGATATGAGAGCAATTTTGACAATATCGAAGCGTGAGTTACAATCGTTTTTCGATTCATTGATAGCTTATATAATGCTGATAGCCTTTTTAGGCTTCAGCGGATTTTTTACCTGGCTTTTCGGATCGGATGTTTTTTTCGTCAAACAAGCCAGCCTGCAATCATTCTTTAGTATAGCGTACTGGACGCTGTTCTTTTTTATTCCGGCTCTAACCATGAGGCTTTTTGCCGAAGAAAACAGGTCGGGTACTATTGAATTGTTGCTCACAAAGCCGGTTAACGACTGGCAGGT
>JAIORT010000889.1 GCA_021107975.1 Bacteroidales bacterium
TCTGGTCGGCTTACGGCATTACCAAAGAGCATTCATATCCTTCCTTTCTCAGGGGAGGGTTACGAACCGCCCCTTCGGCAGGCGCTCTTTATCCTTTAGAAATATATCTTGTTGCCGGAAATGTAAAAGGATTAAAAAATGGAATTTACCGGTATATTTCCGACGGACATTTCCTGGAATTGATTTCAGATGGTGATTTCAGAAAGGATTTAAGCGATGCTGCCTTAAACCAGGAGTTTATTGCACAAGCCCCGGCATCGCTGGTTTATACTGCAATTTTTAAACGAACTACTAAAAAATACGGTAATAGAGGCAGGGAAAGATATGTGTGCATGGATTTGGGTCATTCGGCACAAAATGTTTACCTCCAGGCTTATGCCCTGAATATCGGAACTTGTGCCATTGGCGCATTTACCGACAGGATGGTTAGCATGGTGATGCAATTACCCGATAATGAAGAACCGTTGTATATTTTGCCTTTTGGGAAGTTTTAAGTTACCGGTAGTGTGTAATTGAGTTATTAGTTATCCTACGGACTTGCTTCGCTTCGTAAGTTAAATGTTATATATCAATAAAAAATAGTCAATATAAAATAATCTTTCATTACATATAAATATGATAGAAGTTTATGCTATACAAACTATTATAGAAAATGAATTTTTAAAGTTCAGGGAGGAACTTATTTCGAAATTACCTCCTTTTAGCCGGGAACTATTAAAGAAATATAAAAGGACAAAAGATAAACAAAGGTCGCTTTTGGGTGAATTACTTACAAGAACCATTTTAAGTAAAAAACTTAAAATACAGGCTGAGCAAATTATAATTGAAAAATCAGAGAAAGGCAAACCCTATCTTGTAAATAATAATGATTTGCACTTTAATATATCTCATTCGGGTGATTGGGTCGTTGCTGCTTTTGCAAGCACAGAAGTTGGGATTGATATAGAAAATATTAAACCTGTTAACTTCAGGATTGCAGAACGGTTTTTCTCAAAAAAAGAATTTGCGGCATTAGAAAAAAAAGCAGGGAAAGAAAAGATTAACTTCTTTTTTGATTTATGGACTTTAAAAGAAAGTTACCTGAAATTGTTAGGTAAGGGTCTTACAAAATCATTAAGTTCATTTACTGTTATAGAATCAAATCGTGAATTTTCTCTAAAGGAAAACAATAAAGACGAAATGAACGATGTATTTTTTAAACAATATCAAATAGATAAAGATTATAAGCTTTCTGTTTGTTCATTCTCAGATAAATTTTGCGAGGAATTGAAAATTCTAAATTTTATGGAATTATAATATGCAAATAAAATTAACACAAACAGCTATTGAGAAATACAAACCCGAAATCGTAGTTAATATATCGAAGGATTCCTACGATATATTTGAATACCACTGCGCTGAAGAACTGATAGAATATGGCAGGGGACAAATGAAGCAGAGGTTGGGATTATAGTTAAGGACTATGTGTTGAGTGCTTCAAACTTTTTCGTATTATTGCTGCCATTTTTAATAGCACGAATGTACAATATAAATCCAATCGCTCAAACCGATACTGTTTTCTTAGGTGATAGCCTCACCGAGAGCTTTGACCTGCAAAAACATTTCGGCAGAAACGACCTGAGGAACCGCGGTATTAGCGGTAACATGACACGAAATGTCCTGCACCGCCTCAAAGAAATCACCAACGCTAAACCATCCCGTATTTTTCTGATGATTGGAATTAATGATATTTTTAATGAACTGTCAGAGGAGACCGTTGTTTCAAATACTGAAAAGATAGTTAATGAGATTAGTGCCAAATGTCCTGATACTGTTCTCTTTGTTCAAAGTATTCTCCCTGTGAACGAAACCAACCTTATTATTGATGAAAACCTGAACACTAAGATATACAAGATAAACAACCGGTTAAGATTTATATGCAAAGAGAAAGAGCTTAGTTTTATCGACATCCATCCCGACTTTCTGAATAAAAACGGGGAAATGGATGCTGAATATACTTACGACGGCGTTCATTTAACAGAACAGGGGTATATTTTATGGGCGGAATTGGTGCAGGAGTATTTATAAAAGTTACAATATTTTTTAATAATTTAGCAAAAACAAAAAATTATGTCGCCTGAACCCGGGCAATTATTATCGAAAATAAATTCACCTGCTGATCTTAAGAAATTAAGAGAAGAAGAATTGCCGCAGCTTTGCAGCGAAATAAGGCAATTTATTATAGAAGTGATCTCCGCTAATCCGGGTCATTTGGCTGCCAGTCTTGGAGCAGTGGAGTTAGCCGTTGCCATTCATTACGTTTTCGACACGCCACACGATAAACTTATCTGGGATGTGGGACATCAGGCTTATGCTCACAAAATACTCACAGGCAGAAAAGAACTTTTTTATACTAACAGGAAATACAAGGGATTGAGCGGGTTTCCAAAAATGAATGAGAGCGAATACGATGCTTTCGGAACCGGGCACTCTTCAACTTCCATATCTGCTGCTCTTGGAATGGCGGTAGCTGCGGCACTATTAGATAAAAACGGAAGGCAGCATATTGCCGTGATAGGAGATGGGTCAATAGTGAGCGGAATGGCTATGGAAGCCATGAACAACGCAGGCGTATCAAACGCGAACTTACTTGTAATCCTCAACGACAACCAGATAGCCATTGATAAATATGTTGGAGCTATTAAAGAATACCTTGTTGACATAACCACTTCCCGGAGCTATAACAGGCTAAAAGATTTTGTATGGAAAGTTATGGGCGGCAATACAAAATATGGGGTTAACTCAAGGTCTATTGTCAAACAAATTGGTAATGCAGTAAAATCTTCAATCCTGAAAAAGAGCAATTTCTTCGAGGCTTTCAACTTCAGGTATTTCGGACCTACCGATGGGCATGATGTAATACGGTTAACAAAAGTTCTGCGTGACGTTAAAAGAATCGAAGGACCAAAGTTACTGCATGTTATCACAAAAAAAGGTAAAGGACTTGAAAAGGCGGAGAAAGAACCTACAACTTACCATTCGCCGGGTATTTTTGATAAAAAGACAGGTGAAATTAAAAAGACTGAATCTGCTGAGAATCTTCCGCCAAGATACCAGACTGTCTTTGGAAAAACGATTATCGAATTAGCAGAAAAAAATGAAAAGATAATAGGTATTACTCCAGCCATGCCCTCAGGTTCTTCATTGAACATGATGATGGAAAAAATGCCTCACAGGGCTTTTGATGTTGGAATTGCGGAGCAACATGCGGTTACTTTTGCAGCAGGATTGGCAGTTCAGGGAATGATACCTTTCTGTAATATCTATTCTACATTTATGCAAAGGGCTTACGACCAGGTAATTCATGATGTTGCCCTGCAAAATCTTCATGTTGTTTTTTGCCTTGACCGGGGCGGATTAGTCGGAGAAGACGGCGCCACACACCACGGAGCTTTTGATTTGGCTTATTTACGTTCTATTCCAAATATTACTATTGCAGCTCCATTAAATGAGGAAGAACTTCGAAATATGATGTACACTGCCCAGTCAGACAACGCAGGAATATTTTCTATTCGCTATCCAAGAGGCAGAGGGGTAATGCCTGAATGGAAAACACCGTTTAAAAAACTGGAGATCGGCAAAGGACAAAAAATAAGGGATGGAAAGAATATTGTGTTGATAACAATAGGGCATGTGGGTAATTTTGCCATTGAAGCATGTGAAATTCTGGAAAACGAAGGAATAGAAGTTGCTCATTTTGATATGCGCTTTCTCAAACCTATTGATGAAAAAATTCTACATGAAGCATTTAAAAAATTTAATAAAATAATAACAATTGAGGACGGAACAATAGTAGGAGGATTAGGAAGCGCTGTTCTTGAATTTATGGCAGACCATAATTATCAGGCGCAGGTAAAACGACTTGGTATCCCGGATCATTTTGTCGAACAGGGAAAATCCGAAGAACTTCAAAGAGAATGTGGGTATGATACCGAAGGGATTGTAAAGTCAGTGAAAAAACTCTTGTGATTAACAATTTACGAATCCTTAAGCTTCGGGGATTAATGATTGCAGATGTTCAGACTCAAAGCTTCCAAGATATCCTATGGTTATTTTTAAATAATTCATTAATTCTTCCGTCAGATTCATTTATTATTTTATAAACATCATTATCTTTTTCCCGAACCAATAAATCATCTAAGTAATATTTAACCTTGTCCAATTCCTTCCCTTTAGTTTTTACATAAACATAACTATTCGTATTACTCACCGAAAACCTAAATTCTACTAATGACCAATCCTCATTAATAACTTCACTTTGTTCGGGCAGGCAAAATTTAACAGTCCACTTATCTGCCTTCATATCATATTCTTCTATTATAAACCTGAACCAGAAATTAAGTGCATCAGGCTGATTGTTGAACATCCAGGCGCTGATAATATATTCTTTTTCTGGTTTAAATGTAGCGGGCTTAAATTCGGCAATTACAATATTGTCGCTTTTATTACCCTTAAAAGCGCCCTCACTTCTGAAAGCTATTTCGCTTTTCAGGTTCTCAAAATCATTGAAATAAATATAATCTGTTGTATCTGTAACAAGAAATCCCTGCTTCTCAAACAACGTATCCTTTTTGTTATCAAAGAGTTTTATTTCTTTGTATCCGGTATTCTTAAATATTTTTTCATAGGTGATTTCATACAGTTGCAAGGAAGGATTTCCTGATAAATACACGGCTTTATTCAATAATTGTTTTTCATATTTCGTAAGTTCAGCACTACTCCTAATTATTAAAAAGGGTTTGTCGGAGTCTAAGTCATACCGGATAGGCTTTTCATAATAATCGGGAGAAATCATTTGGACAATTTTTTTACTTTCACTTATTCCTGTTCTCGTTAAATAACTTGCACATAACGGCAAAGACGTATGGTAGGAAAAAATCATAGAATTCTTTGCGGA
>JAIORT010000199.1 GCA_021107975.1 Bacteroidales bacterium
ATGAAACAAATAACTATAGATCCCATAACACGCCTGGAAGGACATGGAAAAATTGAAATTTTTCTCAAAGAAAACGGAGAGGTTGAAAATGTATATTTCCAGGTTCCTGAACTCAGGGGATTTGAGAAATTTTGCGAAGGACGACCGGTTGAGGAAGTTCCTCAAATCGTAACAAAGATTTGTGGTGTTTGCCCGGGCTGCCACCATATGGGTTCTGGAAAAGCCGTAGATGCTGTTTTTGGTGTAAAACCCCCTCCAACCGCTGCAAAACTGAGGGAGTTATTTTACATGGCACATTTCATCCATAGCCATATAGCTCATTTTTATGCGCTGGCTGCTCCTGATTTTGTCGTCGGTCCGACAGCAAAGCCGGAAGAAAGAAATATCTTCGGTGTAATAGGTAAAGTTGGCGTAGAAATCGGTACGGAAGTTATTAAACAAAGACGTATAGCCCAGGAAATCCAGGCACTCCTTGGAGGTCATCAAACACATGTGGTGATGAATACACCGGGCGGAGTAAAAAGAGGTCTGTCGGAAGATGAAAGGGCGGATATTGAGGAAAAAGCTAAAGGTTTCATTGAATTTGGCAAATTCTCTTTGAAACTTTTTGAAGATGTTGTATTGAATAATAAAACATACCTGGATATTATACTCAATGGACCGTATTTCCTCAAATTACATTCGATGGGACTGGTAGATGAAAATAATAAAGTGAATTTTTATGATGGTAAAGTGCGGGTTGTGGATACCGAAGGAAATGAACATTGTAAGTATGCTCCCGAGGATTACAGAGATTATGTTGAAGAAAGGGTTGAACCCTGGAGTTATCTAAAATTTCCTTATCTGAAAAAAATAGGATGGAAAGGCTTTGTTGACGGGCAGGATTCCGGTGTTTATCATGCAACACCGTTATCCAGGCTGAATGCAGCCGATGGAATGGCTACTCCTCTGGCACAAAAAGAATATGAAAGAATGTATGAAACATTGGGAGGAAAACCCGTTCATAATACTCTTGCAATGCACTGGGCACGATTGATAGAGTTATTATATTCTTCTGAAAGATGCCTTGAACTGGCAACTGACCCTGAAATCACCGGTAAAGAACTGCGCACTAAAATAGATAAAATAGTTGGTGAGGGAGTTGGCATTGTTGAAGCACAAAGGGGAACACTGACACACCACTATTGGACGGATGAAAAAGGAATCCTGACAAAAGCAAATATTATTGTTGGCACTACAAATAACAATGCAGCAATATGTATGTCATTGAAAAAAGCCGCACAAGGGCTTATAAAACCAGGGCAGGAAGTAACAGAGGGAATCTTAAATATGGTAGAGATGGCATTCAGGGCTTATGACCCATGTTTCTCATGTGCCACTCATCACCTGCCAGGTAAAATGCCATTAATAGTGAATATTAGAGATATACAAGGCGATTTAATCAAAACATTAAGGAGAGATTAATGCCATGACCTGTCAGTTATACTGTTAATTTCGGGATGAATTCCTGAATTCGGGTATTTATTTTTATACGCTTAATGCTTCAGGCTTTAATAAATCAGGTAAAATAGTAATTAGTCGGTAAAAAAAGAGTCGTCATTCCGAAAATTCTTCTAAATATTTTAATGCGTGCTTATAAACATCTTCACCCGAAAACCCGAATTTTTCATCAAGCGCTTTGTATGGTGCGGAATATCCGAAATGGTCAAGTCCGATAGCTTTTCCGTTGGCTCCTACAAGCTCTGATAATGTTGCCGGAAGTCCGGCTGTTAAACCCAGCACAGGCAAATTATCAGGAATCACCTGTTTTTGATACTCAATGTTCTGCTGCCTGAAAACACCTTCGGAAATTACTGATACAACCTGCACCTTTAAACCATTTTTCTTTCTGAGAATCTCCGCTGCTTCGATAATGGTTGACACTTCGGAACCGCTTGATAGAAGAATTATATCGGGTTTACCTTCGTCCTTTTGAATGATATATGCACCTTTGTATGAATCAAGCGCATCTGAATACCTGTCAGATTGGATTTTTGCAGGAAGGTCTTTTATATTTTGTCTTGAAAGGATCAATCCTGTTGGAGTTGATTTATTTTCCAATGCCATTTTCCATGCAATCAGACATTCCGCTCCATCGGCAGGTCTAAGAACCAGCATACTATTGTTACCGGAGTGATTTTTCAGCTTTTCCATTAATCTGATCTGTGCTTCTTGTTCTACAGGCTGATGAGTGGGACCGTCCTCCCCTACCCTGAATGAATCGTGTGTCCAGACATATTTAACCGGTAATTCCATAAGCGCAGCCATACGGATAGCAGGCTTCATATAATCCGAGAACACAAAGAAGGTTCCGCAAACCGGAATGATGTTATGCAATGCCATACCGTTTGCCAAAGCAGTCATGGTTAACTCAGAAACGCCGGCATGAAGAAAAGCTCCCGTAAAATCGCCTCTTTTAAGCGGTTTGGTGTTCTTTAAAAATCCTTCAGTCTTATCGCTGTTGGAAAGATCAGCAGACATTACTATCATATTTTCAATTTTTCCCGAAAATTCTGACAGCACTATACTGGAAACCGTCCTTGTAGGACTGTCAGGTTTAATTTGGATTTTGCTAAACTCAATATTGGGAATTTCGCCGGAGAGTATTTTTTCAAGTTTTTGGGCTAACCCGGGATTTTCTTTCTGCCAGGCTGTATAAGCTGCATTTTTTTCTGCGATGATCTTCCGCTTTTTTTCTTTTACTTTCTCATAAAATTCCTTAACATCAGTGAAAATTATAAATGGGTTTTCAGGATCGCCTCCCAGGTTCAGGATAGTTTTTTCAACTGATGCCCCGGCTTTACTTATCGGTTGTCCGTGCGTTGAAACCATGCGTTCAAAATTTTCTCCCGATTCGGTAACACATCCTTTGCCCATCACTGTTTTACCGATAATTAAAAACGGCTTTTCATTTTCATTATTTGCCATTTTAAGAGCTTCTCTTATCTCATCAGGATTATTACCATTGATTGTAGCAACTCTCCAGCCCCATGCTTCATACTTTTTAGCCGTATCTTCCAAAGTAACTTCATCAACCATAGTAGAAAGCTGAATGTCGTTAGAGTCGAAGAACATAATCAAATTGCTTAACCCAAGACAACCTGCAATTCTACCGGCTCCCTGTGAAATTTCTTCCTGTATTCCGCCATCCGAAATAAACGTATATATTTTGTGCGACATCCATTCGCCGAAGCGTGCAGCAAAAAACCTTTCGGCAATAGCAGCTCCAATTGCCATGGCATGTCCCTGTCCTAACGGTCCCGAAGTATTTTCAATACCTCTCTTCACATCTATTTCAGGATGACCGGGTGTTGGGCTTTGCCATTGCCTGAAGTTTTTAAGGTCATCAATTGAATATGTTCCAATCATTGCCAAAACTGAGTACAGCATAGGCGACATGTGTCCCGGATCGAGGAAAAAACGGTCGCGGAATGGAAATGCCATATTATCCGGATCAAAATTAAGGAATTCAGAATACAAGATGTTAATAAAATCAGCGCCTCCCATAGCACCTCCCGGATGTCCCGATTTCGCTTTTTCAACCATAGCAATCGTCAGAATGCGAATATTGTCTGCTGCTTTGTTTACAATAGTATTATCCATCATTTATTACTTTTTTCGTTTTTAATGACTATTTTTTTACATCAAACCCCATAGTTTTCAATTTCCTTAAACTCACCTCCCGACAATTTAATACTCTAAATTTGTAAGCACCATATTCCCATCTGAATTTGTAATTGCTCCTTAACAATTCAAATTTATCGGGCTTATCTCTGAATTTCCTGTCGTCTCTTAAAATATCGTAAGTTTTATTCACCGCTGCAAAAATAATCTCCCGGTCGGTTTTGTCTTTACAATCAATTGTTATGATTTTTTCTCCGGGTTTTTCAATATGGGCAGGAAACCAATCGTCCAAACCCAGGTTAAAAAACTTGCTGACCGACTGAACGCTCATAGCTGTTCCATTTGCTTTTCCTTCGATTGAATACCCTGCTATATGCGGTGTTGCAATTTCAACGTTTTCAAGAAATTCTTTATCAATATCAGGTTCATTTTCCCAAACATCAATAGCCGATGCCAAAATTTTACCTTTTTTTATTGCATTCTTCAGTGCTTCGGATTCAACAACTGCTCCCCGTGAGGTATTAATAAATACAATATGCTTCTTTAATTTTGTAAAGAAATTATCATTTGCAAGATGAAAAGTTTTGTCTTTACCTTCAAAAGTCAGGGGTACATGTAAAGTGATTATATCGGCATCTTTCAGAATCCTGTCTAATTCTGTAAAATCCCGGTGCACTTCTTTTCTTGCTCTCAGAGGATCATTTAAAAGCACATTCATACCCAAAATATTTGCAACCTTAGCCACTTTAGAACCTATATTTCCCACACCAATAATTCCAATGGTTTTATGTTTCAGGTTTATTTCCTTTTTTTCTGCTATGATCAAAAGAGCGGAAGTAACATACTGCTCAACTGCTGATGCATTGCACCCATTGGAAGAAGCCCAAAAAATACTATTTGCCTTACAATATACCTTGTCGATATGATCATCGCCAATAGTAGCGGTGGCAATAAATTTCACAGGAGTTCCATTCAGCAGGCTGGCATTACATAGAGTAACGGAACGGATAATAATGGCATCGGCGTTGGTAAGCGTATTTTTTGTTATTTGGTTACCCGGCAGATAAACAACATCAGCATAAGGTTCAAAAATGCCTTTTAAAAATGGTATTTTATCATCAGCTATTATCTTCATCTATTATCCGGTGATGAAAAAAATTTTAAACATGTGAGATTTCTTCTTTAAACTATACATCAATCGTCAGGGCGTAAAATTAAAAAAACATAATTTGAAGCAAAGGAATTGTTAATAAGAATTAAAAAA
>JAIORT010000109.1 GCA_021107975.1 Bacteroidales bacterium
GATGCGTTTTTTATAGCCAATTTACTTAGATTCAGGCTGAATTCATTTTGCTTATCTTCGTCTCTTATCAAATTCATTACCATACTTCCCAGTTTATCAGGTGCTTCATGGTTGAGTACCATCATCGCTGCATTTTTATCAACCAAAGCCTGTGCATTTTTTCTCTGATGGTCTTCGGCAGCAAAAGGCAGCGGAACGAAAACGGTTGGTTTTTGCACGGCACAAATCTCGGAAATAGCTATGGCACCGGCTCTTGAAACAATAACATCAGCAGCAGCATAAGCATAATCCATCCTGTCGATGAACTCAACTGCTTTTATTCCTTTTCCTGCCGTCTCATTTATGGCTTCACAAGCTTCTTTAAAATAATATTTACCGGTTTGCCAAATTATCTGTACATTATTATCCATAAATAATTGGAGGAATTTATGAATACTTTTATTAATTGAAACGGCTCCCTGACTGCCACCAACTACCAACAGTGTTTTCTTTTTATCATCAAGGTTAAAAAATCCCAGGGCTTCTCCCTTTTTACCTTTAATATCAATTACATCCTGCCTAACCGGATTTCCGGTTTTTACAATTTTATTTTCAGGAAAATATTTTTCCATCCCATCATAAGCCACACAGATTCTATCAACAGTTTTTGCTAACAATTTATTGGTAATGCCGGGATAGGAATTCTGCTCCTGGATCAAGGTAGGGATACCTTTTTTCGATGCCACTCGAAGCGTAGGTCCGCTGGCATATCCGCCTACACCAATAACTGCATCCGGCATAAACTCATTTATTATTTTCTTTGCTCTAATAAGACTAAGGATAACTTTAAAAGGAAACAAAAGGTTTTTCAGAGTTAATTTACGTTGCAAGCCGCTTATCCAAAGACCTTCGATAGGATATCCGGCAGCAGGTACTTTTTCCATCTCCATTTTACCTTTGGCTCCTACAAAAAGTATTTCTACATTTTCATTTATTTTTTTCAGGGTGTTGGCAATAGCAATAGCAGGGAAGATATGACCTCCTGTTCCGCCGCCGCTAATGATGAACTTAAGCTTGCGCTGTTTGTAAACTCCCTGCATTTTCCTGTTTATTTTCAATGTCTTTACTTACGCTTAATATAATGCCTATTGAGATACTCGTAAACCAGAGCGATGTTCCGCCCATGCTTATCAGTGGTAGTGTTTGACCGGTAACAGGTAATAAGTTTACCGCCACAGCCATATTGATCATTGCCTGGAAAACCAGGCTGAATGCAACCCCAATGGTAAGGAACGCCCCGAAGTTTCTGGGGCATTTGGTAACTATCTTTACAGCTCTGAAAAGTAAAATCATATATAAAAAAATTATCAGTATGCCTCCAACCAGTCCGTATTCTTCAATAATAATTGCAAAAATAAAATCGGAGTATGGATGTGGTAAAAAATTCCTCTGATCGCTGTTGCCAGGCATCTTACCGATAATTCCACCGGAAGCAATAGCAATTTTAGCCTGGTCAACCTGGTAGTTATCTTCTATGTCGCCATTTTTAAAATTTTCAATTCTGCTAATCCATGTATCAACCCGCGGCAGCAGGTCAGGGTATGCTTTAGCTATCATCACCATTATAAGTATGGCGACTACTCCAAGTCCTATCATTGCGAAAATATGCTTCAGACTTACCCGCCCGATAAACATCAAAACTAGGCTTGTAGTAAAAAGAATAGCAGCCGTTGAAAAATTAGCAGGCAGAATAAGGAGGCATATAACCAAAACAGGGATAACAACAGGAAGAAATGCCGATTTAAAATCTTTAATCACTTCCTGTCTTTTCGTAAGCATCCGGGCTAAATACATTATGAGCGTCAGCTTAGCAAGGTCGGAAGTCTGAAAAGTAAGTCCGAAAGGAAGTGGCAGCACCCTTCTGGCTTCATTTAGGTTTATCCCGAAAAAAAGTGTTAATAGAAGTAATGGAACTGCGATATAAAGAGCAATCTGAAAAATTCTTGAAAAATAAGTGTATTTGATTAAATGGGCAAGGTACATCAATAAAAAACCAAAAACAAGGATAATGAAATGCTTGATCATATAATATTCTGTATTTCCGCCCTGGTATTTATAAGCCAGTGTTCCGGTAGAGCTGTAAACCGCAAGTAATGAAAACACTGAGAGTAAAATCACTATAAGCCAGATTATCTTATCGCCTTTTATTTTATTTAGCAGAAAGTGCATATATATTAAATTGAAAAATATTTATTTATACCATTTAACCTATTAACTAATAACTATAACCTATAACTTATAACCTATAACGTATAACCTATAACATTATAATTCCTACAGGTTTGAAACAGCTTTCTTAAATTCATTTCCTCTTTCCTCAAAATTTTCAAAAAGATCGAAGCTGGCACAGCTTGGCGAAAGCAACACAGTATCGTCTTTACTTGCAAGGAATGATGCATATTTAACTGCATCTTCCATTGATGTTGTTTCAACAATGTCTTCCACAACATCCTTAAAGACATTGAATAGTTTCTTATTGTCTTTACCGAGGCATATAATTGCTTTAACCTTTTCTTTTACCACATCGTTCAATATGGAATAGTCATTTCCTTTGTCGATTCCGCCTGCGATCCATATCACCGGATTATGAATGCTTTCAAGAGCATACCAGGTTGAGTTAACATTTGTAGCTTTTGAATCATTTATATAATCTATTCCATGAATACTGGCTACGAACTCAAGCCTGTGCTCTACATTCTGAAAATCGGAAAGACTTTCTTTGATAATATCTTTCCTGATATTTAAAATCCTGGAAGCAATGCCTGCCGCCATTGAATTGTAAATGTTGTGTTTCCCCTGTAATGCTAAATTTTCTATTGTCATTTTTACTAAATTTGGTTTTATGTTGATAAGCATTTTGTTTTCGTCTAAAAAAGCTCCTTCACCCGAAACTTTTTGTTTTATTGAGAAAGGATATAATCCGGATTTGATTTCCCTTTTTTGCATTTCTTTTAGAACCACAGTATCATCGGCACAATAAACAAATGCATCATTTTCCGACTGATTCCGGGTGATCCTGAATTTTGAATCAATATAATTTTGAAAGTCATCAGCATACCTGTCTAAGTGGTCCGGCGTTATGTTCATCAAAACCGCAATGTCAGCTTTAAAATCAAACATACCGTCTAACTGAAAACTGCTAATCTCAAGCACATAATAGTCGAAATCCTTTTCAGCCACCTGCATTGCAAAGCTTTGACCTATATTTCCTGCCAGTCCTGCATTTAATCCCGCATTTTTTAGGATATGGTAAGTAAGCAAGGTGGTGGTTGTTTTTCCGTTGCTTCCCGTAATGCATATCTTTTTCGCGGAAGTGTATCTGCCTGCAAATTCAATCTCCGATATAACTTTGATACCGGTTTTTTTTACTTTTTTAACCAACTCTGCTTCATCAGGTATTCCAGGACTTTTAATCACCTCATCTGCTTTCAGTATCAGGTTTTCAGTATGCTTCCCTTCCTCATATTTTATTTCAAACTGTGAAAGAACGTTTTTATATTTTTCTTTTATTTTGCCAAAATCAGAAACAAAAACCCCGAATCCTTTTTTCATGGCTAAAATTGCGGCTCCCACACCGCTTTCTCCTGCTCCTAATATGACAATCCTTTTTTTCAAGACACATTATCTTAGTTTTAATGTTATTATCGTAAACACTGCAAGCATTATCCCTACGATAAAAAATCTTTGCACTATCTTAGGTTCGGAATAGCCTTTCACCTGGTAATGATGATGCAAAGGCGACATTTTAAAAATTCTTTTTCCCGCCCCGAATTTGCGCTTTGTATATTTAAAATAACCAACCTGTATGATCACCGAAAGGCTTTCCACTAAAAATATCCCGCAAAGAATTGGGATAAGGAGTTCTTTCCTGATAAGAATAGCAAAAACAGCTATAATGCCTCCCATTGCCAGGCTGCCGGTGTCGCCCATAAAAACCTGGGCAGGATATGAGTTATACCATAAAAATCCGATGCAGGCGCCCACAAAAGCGCTGACATATATTGTAAGTTCGCCTGTATTGGGCAGGTACATAATGTTCAGGTAATCGGCAAATACGATGTTACCCGACACCCAGGCAAGAATACCCAGGGTTGCACCGATGATGGCAGAAGTACCTGTTGCCAGTCCATCCATTCCGTCGGTTAAATTTGCACCGTTCGATACTGCGGCGATTATCAGTATAACAATGGGTATAAATATCAGGAATGCCCATTTTTCATATCCTTCGCCTAAGAAAGTTAGTATTTTAGTGTAATCTGCCTCGTTATTTTTAAAAAACGGAATGGTTGTTTTTGTTGATTTTACAGTCTCTTCGGCGAATCTCCCAGGTGGATCGGATATGTTTTCAATCTCTACGTTTTCAGTTGTTTGAATAAATTCTTCGGTACTAATTTTTTCTTTTATTACTACATTCTCATTAAAATACATAGTTAATCCCACAACCAAACCCAGAATCACCTGCCCGAAAATTTTAAATTTTCCCGCAAGCCCTTTTTTATTCTTTTTAAAAACTTTAATATAATCATCAATAAACCCTATTAAACCGAGCCATGCAGTTGTGAACAGCATCAGGATAATGTATATATTATCAAGTTTTGCAAAGAGAAGGGTTGGTATAAGAATAGCTCCGAGAATGATTAATCCGCCCATTGTTGGTGTTCCCTGCTTTTCTGTTTGCCCTTCAAGACCCAGGTCGCGGATAGACTCGCCCACCTGTTTCCTGACAAGCAGTCTTATCAGTCGTTTGCCTAACAGCAGTGAAATTATTAAAGATGTGATAACAGCGGCAGCAGCACGGAAAGAAATGTATTGGAATACTCCTGCGCCCGGTAAATCAAATGTGCTGTCTAAATATTCGAATAAGTAATAAAACAT
>JAIORT010000153.1 GCA_021107975.1 Bacteroidales bacterium
TATTGATGCTGATGATGTAATAACATTTCATGGGAAATTAGGGACTGAACAAAATTGGAAAGCAAGGAAGAACATTGTTCTAAACAATGTTTATGATGACATGACTAAGTTGATTAACGAATCAAAAACCAAAGGGAAATATACATCGCTTGCAGTATTTAAGCCTACCCTGATTAAGAGTTTTATCTGTGAACCGGTAGCCCGGGAATGGAGTAATAAGCAAAAAGCTGCACTTCAACAGCAAAGACTGTTTGAGGAAAAAAGGAATTTTGAGGTTGTGAGAAAATTACCTTATAAATTTAGCTACATATTTGAAGATGTTAATGGCAGGGAATGTACTTTGATGAATGAAGATTGGGAGTTAGGGGCATTATACTGGAATTGCCTAGAAAAATATGAAGGTAATGAAGCTGCAGCATGCATGGATGTGAAAAAGAAGTATTGGGATGATTTTGCTAAGACAAAAGATTTATATTTTTACCTAGGAACAACAAAACTCAATCATTTAAGAGCACCTAATCCTTTTATTATTATTGGCACGTTTCATCCGAAAAAGGAAAAGCAGTTAAGTCTTGGATTATGAAAAAAGTCAAAATTGATTACCCATGAAATCCATAGCTTTTTCGGATTTAGGCGAAGGCGATGCGTGTTGGCTAATCCGAAAATAAGTAGTAGTGGAATTTATATTCCATAATCACCTCCTCCTCTTTTATTATGAATGTATTACACGGATTGCAAATCCCAGGTTATAATGCTTCGGATTATCTTGTACATAACCACCGCCCAAATCCGAAGCAGCAATAAGATAAAAAAACAAAGATATTTTTTACTTTTGCCCTTTGATTTTATACTTACTGATTTATGACAAAACAAATAAATAAAAACTGTTACATGCAAAACAAATTATACATATACAATACATTATCCCGTAAAAAAGAATTATTCGAACCAATAAACCCGCCTTTTGTTGGAATGTATGTTTGCGGACCTACGGTTTACGGCGATGCTCATTTGGGTCATGCACGTCCGGCTATTGCTTTTGATTTGGTTTTCAGGTATCTTCAGCATATCGGATATAAGGTAAGGTATGTAAGAAATATTACCGACGTGGGTCACCTTGAAAATGACGCTGATGAGGGAGAAGATAAAATAGCCAAAAAAGCCAGGCTGGAGCAATTAGAGCCAATGGAAGTGGTTCAGTACTATACCGACCGCTTTCATACCAATATGAACCAGCTTAATGTAAAATCTCCAAGTATTGAACCACGCGCTTCGGGGCATATTATAGAGCAGATTGAAATGGCAAAAAAGATATTGGATGCCGGCTATGCTTACGAAACGGAAGGCTCTGTTTATTTTGACGTAGTGAAATACAATCAATCGCATAATTACGGAGTTCTGTCGGGAAGAGTATTTGAGGATTTAATAACAACTACTCGTGAGCTTGAGGGACAGGAAGAAAAACAAAATCCTGCCGACTTTGCTTTATGGAAAAAAGCTCAGCCCGAACACATCATGCGCTGGACCTCGCCCTGGAGTATCGGTTTCCCCGGATGGCACCTCGAATGTTCTGTGATGGGAACAAAATACCTGGGAGAACAATTCGATATTCACGGTGGCGGAATGGACCTGCTATTCCCTCATCACGAATCGGAAATTGCACAATCGGTCGCTGCTAATGGTAAGCAGCCGGTAAAATACTGGATGCACAATAATATGATCACTCTCAACGGGAAAAAAATGGGGAAATCATTGGGAAATGCTGTTTCATTGGAGGATTTTTTCACAGGAGAAAACAAGTTGCTTCAACAGTCTTACAGCCCGATGACCATTCGTTTCTTTATCCTGCAGGCACATTATCGCAGTACTCTCGATTTTTCGAATGAGGCACTTCAGTCGGCTGAAAAGGGATTAAAAAAGTTACTAACAGCAGGTCATACACTCGATAAGGTTGTGGCTTCAGACAAATCCACTTCAAATATCAAAGAGCTGCGAGATAAATGCTATGAGGCAATGAACGACGACTTTAACAGCCCTGTCTTAATTTCACATCTGTTTGAAGGAGTCAGGATCATTAATTCCGTAAAAGATAAAAAAGAAACTATTTCAGCAGAAGACCTTGAAATATTGAAGAAAACTTTTCATGATTTTGTATTTGATATTTTAGGATTGAGAGATGAAGAAACTAAAGGAGGAAATGAACTGGCAGATGACCTGATGAAGACTATCCTCGAAATAAGGCAGCAGGCACGGGCAAAAAAGGATTTTGCCACTTCAGATAAAATCCGTGATGAATTAGTTAGGATTAATATTATTATCAAAGATACTAAAGATGGGTCTGAATGGAGCATTGAAGAATAATGCATAAGCCGGATAAAGCGGAAATTCCAATCCCGAATCCCAAAACTTCAGGACGGGATTGGAATTTTTTTTCTGCTATTTTCTTATTATCTTTGAACACTATTTACTTTTTTTTCGTAGAAAGTTAAATCAACAAAATATTATTATTATGAAATCAAAATTAATAATTCTTATTACAGGATTAAGCATATTCTGTTCAGCAGCCTTTGCCCAATCAATTTCCAACAGTGGATTCGAGAACTGGTCTTATAAAACTTTTTATGAAGAGCCTGATCTGTTTTATTCAACTAATGCTTTTATTTATGCTTCACTTGGCGAGCCAAATGTTACAAAAACAACAGAGTCGCAATCGGGGAATTATGCAGTACGGCTCGAAACCGTTGCTTTCGGTGATGTTTCTGCTGCCGGTGCGATTTTTATAGGTGAACCCGGCGACGATGGTATCTATGGCGGAATACCATATACCGAACGTCCTGATTCGATAAAAGGATATGCTAAGTATGATATTCCTGATGGAGATACAGCTTATGTTATGGCATTGTTTAAAAAATACGGAGCGCCCCTGGGAATTTGTTTCGTCCGGTTTACAGGCACACAAACTGAGTATGAATCATTTTCGGCTCCGGTTCAATGGCTGTTTCAGATAATTTCTCCCGATACGCTGGTTACTGCTGTTTTAAGTTCTTCTATGTTTAGCGAACCTGTTCCCGGCAGTATGATCATTGTTGACAATATACAGTTCACCGGAGCTTCTACTCCTTATCCTAACGGGGACTTTGAACAATGGAACGAATACTCTGCAGAGGAGCCGGACGATTGGTTTTCTTCCAATGTTCTCAGCATTGCTGCCGGTGATACTGCAGTAACAAAAACTGAAGATAGCTATGAAGGAAATTATGCCGTTCGTATCGAAAGCTCATTTACCTTAATGGACGACACATTAGCATTTATTACAAACGGATATCTTGGAGAGGACGGACCAATAGGAGGAATGCCTGTTTCTCAAATACCGGATAAACTTACAGGTTATTACAAATATTTTCCTGTCGGACCTGATACAGCCATAGCTGGAGTTACTCTTTTTTACTACGATCCTAATCTCGGACAAACAGTAATTCTGGAAGATAATATTATTAAACTTCCGCCCGCAAATGATTATACATATTTCGAATTGCAGGTTGATTACTATTCCCTGCCTGAATGCGACACCGTAAACATTGCATTCGGTTCGGGTAATTTTGATGAAGATTCAGCTTATTACGCACTTGGTAGTGTATTATATGTGGATGCACTGGAAATTACCTATAAACCTCATATAACAGGAATTGATGATAACCTTATAGAAACTAATCATAAAGTTTATCCTAATCCTGCCTCCGAAAAGCTATTTTTTGAAATATATGATTTGTTAGATGAAGAAATTTCACTTACACTAATTAATTCACAAGGGCAGATGGTTTACCGAAATAAATTCAAACCATCTCAAGAGCAACAATTTGGAGTTAATGTTTCCGGTTTGCCAGGAGGAATATATTATTATAACTTTTCGATAAAGGATAAAAATTATAAAGGGAAGTTAATAATTAAGTAACCGTTCATACCTGAATAAATAAATTATTTCCTTGGATTAATTTTAAAAACACCAAACATCAAATTAGAAATAAAAGAATTGCTAAAAAAGGTTATTCCTGAAGAATACCGTCCTGATATTAAACATTTTTTCAGAAGAATTTTTTACTTTGGGTTTAAATACAATTGCCCATTGTGCCATTCAAGTGTAAGATGTATGTTTCCTTTGGGGCTTGATTTACCTGTACTTAATGAAAAAAAAATTATTGGCGGAGGCTACAGGCTTGCGATGTGTCCGGTATGTGGATCGTCGGACAGGGAAAGGCTTTTGTACCTGTTTTTACATCAGAGGACTAATATATTCAGTGAAAATATCAGGTTGCTTCATATAGCACCGGAAAAAAACTTAAAAAGGATATTTGCGAGATGTCAAAACATCAATTATCTGACCGCCGATATAAATCCTGAAGAAGTTATGGTAAAAATGGATGTTACCGGTATTCAATATCCTGACGATACTTTTGATGCGATTATCTGTAATCATGTTCTGGAACACATCATTGACGACAGCAAAGCAATGAAAGAACTATTACGTGTTTTAAAACCCGGGGGTTGGGCTGTATTAGAGGTTCCAGTTTCACTAACATTAGAAAAGACGTTTGAAGATGCCACTGTTATTACTCCGGAAGAAAGAGAAAAGGTGTTCGGACAGAAAGATCATGTCAGGATTTATGGTAAAGATTATCCGCAAAGATTAAGAGAGTCGGGTTTTGTAGTATATGAATTCAAGTGGAAAGACTACCCTGTTTTCGGTGGTGCGCATAATAAATATACATTGAATAAGGATGAGGTTGTTTATTTTTGTACAAAATCTGATGCACCAGAAAACCAATAAATAGTGTCCGTCCATAAAGTCAAAGATTTCCATAAATGAAGCACCAAATAACAAATTTCAAAAAACAAAGTTATTTAG
>JAIORT010000835.1 GCA_021107975.1 Bacteroidales bacterium
TAATTACTATTTTTGTCCGATAAATTTTTTACAAGTGAGCGATAGTTTAGTCATAATACCAACATACAACGAAAAAGAAAATATTGAAAGGATCATCCGTAAAGTCTTTTCGCTTGATAAAGATTTTAACGTCCTGATCGTTGACGACAATTCCCCGGATGGCACTGCTGATATTGTAAAGAGATTAATCAAAGAATTTCCCGGGCAATTATTTATTGAAGAAAGAAAGGGAAAACTGGGCTTGGGTACTGCATACATTCACGGCTTTAAGTGGGCGTTGAAAAAAGATTACGAATATATCTTCGAAATGGATGCCGATTTCTCTCATAATCCTAAAGACCTGGTAAGATTATATGATGCTTGTGCTAAAGAAAATGCCGACCTTGCCATAGGTTCACGTTATATCAAAGGCGTAAATGTGGTTAACTGGCCAATGGGAAGAGTATTATTATCGTATTTCGCCTCTGCTTATGTGAGGTTTATTACCCGTATGAAAGTGAGAGATACAACTGCAGGGTTTAAATGCTATAGCCGAAAAGTTCTCGAAGCTATTGATTTTGACAAGATAAAATTCACCGGTTATGCATTCCAGATAGAAATGAAATTCACAGCGTGGAAATTGGGATTTGATGTTGTTGAAGTTGATATTATTTTCACCGACCGAACTGAAGGCGAATCTAAAATGAATAAAAGTATTTTAAAAGAAGCTATCTTCGGAGTTATTGAATTACGATTGCGCAGTATCTTGAAAAAATATAAAAGAGTAGCTTAACTTCCCCATTTATTACTAAATTAGCAGGATATTTGAGAATGTAAAAATAAATTTAGTATTTTTTTTGCTTTATAATGAATCCGGTTTATCATATCGTCAATGCCACTATTATCAATGAAGGTGAGATTTATGAAGGCAATGTCTTTATAAAGAATGGCATCATTGAAAAAATTACAAGACAAGGCGGAGCCGCAAATATTCCTGAATTAACCAAAGAAGCCATAATCATTGATGCTAAAGGCAAGTATTTAATTCCCGGCGTAATTGATGACCAGGTACATTTCCGCGAACCGGGCTTAACGCATAAAGCGAATATTTATACCGAAAGCAAAGCTGCTGTTGCAGGAGGAGTCACTTCTTACATGGAAATGCCCAACACCGTTCCAAACACCCTGACACAGGAACTCCTGGAAGAAAAATATAAAATAGCTTCATGTAAATCTTTGGCGAATTATTCATTCTACATGGGCGCATCCAACGATAACATCGAAGAAATACTGAAAACAAATCCCGGGAATGTTTGTGGTATCAAAGTATTTATGGGTTCTTCCACAGGGAACATGCTGGTTGATGATGTAGATACTTTAAAAAAAATATTTTCCAAATCAAAGCTGTTGGTTGCTGTTCATTGTGAAGATGAAGGCATCATTCAAAAGAACACTGAGATTTTCAGGGAGAAATATGGTGAAAATGTACCTATTAAAGCACATCCGCTGATAAGGAGTGATAAAGCGTGTTATAAAAGCTCGAAGCTGGCTGTAAGTCTTGCTAAAATTTACAATACACGCCTGCATGTCCTTCATCTTTCCACTGCCAAAGAAATGGAATTGTTTGATAACTCTATTCCATTAGAAAAAAAGAGAATTACTTCAGAAGTTTGTATCCATCATCTTTGGTTCAACAGCACAGATTATAATAAATACGGGACATTGATAAAATGGAATCCTGCCGTAAAGACTCAAAACGACAGAGATAAACTCTTTGAAGCTCTTTTGGAGGACAAGCTGGATGTTATTGCTACAGACCATGCACCACATACTGTTGAGGAAAAATCAAACACATATTTCAAAGCTCCTTCGGGAGGTCCTTTGGTACAACATTCTTTACCGGCTATGCTTGATTTTTTTCATAAGGGTAAAATTTCTTTGGAAAAAATAGTGGAAAAAATGTGTCATGCACCTGCTGTTTGTTTCCAGGTGGAAAAACGGGGATTTATTCGTGAGGGATATTGGGCTGATATGGCTCTAATCGATATAAAAAATAAAACAAAAGTTGAAAAATCCGATATTCTCTATAAATGCGGATGGTCTCCTTTTGAAGGTCATACTTTTAATTCAAAAGTTACACATACTTTTGTAAATGGAAATCTGGTTTATGAAAACGGCAAATTTAATGAATCAGTAAAAGGACAAAGATTGTTGTTTGAAAGATAAAACTTGAAACATGAAAAAAATTCATTATCTTCTTCCTGTAATTTTTATTTGGCTTGTTTCCTGCACTACCAAGCCAATAGAAGTTGTTGAAAAAACTTACCCTGACAGTTCACCCAAAACCATCAGATATTATTCAGATGATTCAAATAAAGAATTATTAAAAGAAATCCTTTATTACGAAGACGGGCAGAAAAAAATGGAAGGCGCTTTTGAAAACGGTGAAAGAAAAGGAAAGTGGACTTATTGGTATCCCAACGGAAATAAATGGAGTGAAGGACATTACGATAAAGGGATAGAAAACGGGCGAAAAACAATCTGGCACGAAAACGGTCAAAAATATTATGAAGGTGCTCTCGAAAACGGTCAAAGAGTTGGTGTTTGGAGGTTCTGGAGTAAGGAAGGTGAATTATTAAAAGAAATAGAATATTCGAAAAAGTAATTTTTTAATTTATTTCTACATTATTTTAAGCCTGTTTAAAAATCATTGCTTATGAACCGGAAAAATTACTTTCTCCTGATTCTGACGGCCCTTATCATTTTAAGTATTGATTTTTGTGTTTTTTCTCAAGGCAAAGCACAAGCAATAAAATCAAAAAGACCGAGTGTCGGGCTTGTTTTAAGTGGAGGAGGCGCAAAAGGTTTCGCCTATATCGGACTATTGAAAGTTATACAGGAAGCCGGGCTAAGAATTGATTACATCGGTGGAACAAGTATTGGCAATATTATGGGAGGTCTTTATGCTATCGGATATCATCCCGATTCGATTGCAGCAATGATAAGAGCACAAAACTGGGATCATTTGCTTAAGGATGAAATAGACAGGAAATATATAGCTTATAACGAAAAGGAATTCGGTGAAAAATTTATTGTTACACTACCGTTAATAGACAAAAAGATAGCCATAAGTCCCTCATTGTATCAGGGGCAGCAGATCAACCTTTTACTAAATCGTTATTTCTCGCCGGCTTATGACGTTTATGATTTTAAAACTCTGCAAACCCCGTTTCTATGTATAGGCACCGACTTGCTTACCGGAAAAGAAGTTGTTCTTGATAAAGGATATTTGCCTATGGCAATTCGGGCAAGTATGTCAATACCGGGTTACTTTTCACCGACCGAATACATGGGTTATTACTTAGTGGATGGAGGTGTTGTTGATAATTACCCTGTTAAAGATGTTAAAGAAATGGGCGCACAAATCATAGTGGGTGGCGATGTGCAGTCAGGGTTAATAAAGAACAAGGAAGAATTGAATTCAATACTAAAAATACTTAACCAGATAACGTCATATTACCGGATGGAAGCAAATAAGCAAGGTTATGAGCTTACAGACCTGTACGTCCCGATAAAAATAAAGTATGGCATGATGGACTTTAATAACTATGATTCAATAATTGCTATAGGAGAGCGTGTAAGCAGGAAGCACTTTAACGAAATCAAAGCCCTGGCTGATTCCCTGAACGCGATTGAATATAAACCCATTAAAACATACAATACAAAGCCCCTTGACTCAATTTATATTGATGATGTAATTTATATGGGATATAATAAGATGCCGCTGAAGTATTTTGAGAATTTTTTTGATGAAGTGAAAAATTCATACATCACAATAAATGAAATAGAAAATAACATCACTTTGATGTATGGTTCTCGTTTCTTTAAACATGTGTTTTACAAATTTGAAAAAGCAGGTGATAAAACAAATTTGATTATAGATATTAAAGAAGGCGACCCGGGTTACCTATCGGCAGGTGTGCATTATGATAATAATTATTTGGGAAGCTTTTTAATAAACGGATCTTTCAGGAATATATTTGGTAAGCGGACTAAACTGTTTGCAGATCTTGTTTTGGGAATAAATCCGCGGTTAAGGACATTGTATATGATTGATAACGGCGCCAAACCTGGCTTCGGTATAGAATCTGATTTATATTCTTTTGATTTCGATGATTATGATAAGGAAATAAAGGTTAACAGCTTTAATATTACAAATTATAAGGCATCGGTTTTTGTTAACTCCATTTTAAGAAATTTATATAGCTTTAGAATAGGTTTTGATTATGAATATTTTCAATTTAAGCAGAAAATAGGTGCAGATACCATATTAGATAAATGCAATAAATTTTCCAGCTATGGTACTTTATTTGTTTCATTTGACGCTGATACAAGAAATCATCACTATTTCCCGACAAAAGGATTCAAATCCGAATTCAAATTTGAATATGTTTTACCTTTATCACAAAACCGGACCAGGAATTTTTTTACCAATTCAGCGATTATTTATCTTAAATCCGATTATTGTCTTAAGCTCTCCGATAGATTTGTTCTAAGCCCGGGACTTTTTGCAGGTGGCACGATCAGGCAAAAAGATACTGTTCCTCTTCAGCATCGTTTTGCAGCAGGAGGTTTAAATCCAAACAACTATGTTGATACTTATGTTGATTTTACAGGCGTGCATTTTATTCAGAGTTTCGGATATTACATGGGAATTGTAAGAATGAAACTTCAATATAATTTTTTTAAGAAGATGTACCTTACACTCAGGGCAGATGCCGGTGCTAACGAGAGGGATATTGACGATATTTTAAAACCTGAGAATTTTATGTGTGGCTATGGACTCACATATAGTTATTATAGTTTTATTGGCCCTGTTGAATTATCTGTTATGGGATCAAACCTTAA
>JAIORT010000852.1 GCA_021107975.1 Bacteroidales bacterium
CAAAAACAATTTGAAAACGTTCATCAGTTATTTGTTTTAACTCTTCAAGTTCTTTTCGAAGTTCTTCATTGTCAAGAAACAGTTGCCTGAGCTTCACAAATACACGTATTATCTGTATATTTACTTCAACAGCCCTGTCACTTTTCAACACAGAAGAAAGCATGGCAACTCCTTGCTCAGTGAAGGCCATGGGGGAATGCCTTAAACCCATTTTAATACTATTGGAGGTCACAAATTGTGACCTCCAATTTTTAAGTTCTTCTTTTGTGAGCTCAAACATAAAGTCATGCGGAAAACGTTTAATGTTTCTTCTTACAGCCTGTTTTAAAGCCTTTGTTTCAACACCGTAAAGTTCTGCAAGATCTCTGTCCAGCATTACTTTTGTTCCACGGATTAGATATATTTTACCGGCAATTGTTTCGACAGATACAATATCAGACATAATAAATCCTTTTTATCATAATTTTAACTCGTTGAGAGCACATTTTGTGACCTTAAAGAGTGATTTTTTCTTTAAAACCATTTGATACTAATTGGAGGTGCCAAATTGGCACCTCCAATGATCCAATTTCTTTTTTGTAAATTCGAATGTAAAGCCAGATGTGAGATTCTTCCGAATATTATGCCACAAGCCTTTCGTTTAACCCATCAAGCATAATATTTAATTCTTCACCAAACAACTGACACACCCTTCCAATGCCACCTGCCTGCGAAAAAGGCGCATATTCAAAATCATCTGTTTCAATACTCAAATTCCCTGCAATATGATCACGGATCATTTCAAGCCAGTGAATCTGTTCCTCTGTGAACCGTTTTTCCTGCTGTGCCAGCCATGCATTGAAATTCGCATCCACCTTTTCCGGAAACGGCACAAGCTCATTTTCCTGATCCAGCGCAAAGCGCACAAGAGACACAAGATCAGTCAATATATGTGGCCCGCTTGCTCCACGAACCTTTGACTTTTCAAGAGTAGCATAGGCTGCCCAGAGATTATCTTCTGTCCAATGATGGGGCGGTTTATTAATAGTATCTGCAAGCTCCTTAATATCTTCAAAACGCAGACGTGACTTGTATGGCCTGGAGTAAAGAATCTGAAGGGCAGTGATCTCATCCCTGTTTTCTTCGATGAACTTTTTAAAGGACTCTATCATGCCCTTTGCCTTGTCCAGAGCCTCTGCACTGAAGGCTGCTTCTATAACCTGATCCTGACTTACATGATCAATGGTTTGCTCGTTTATTTTCTTAATTTCAATCAATAGATTCCGAAGTTCCGGATTGTAAAGAGGCTTGACTGCATTTTTTATCAGATTTTTTGCGGCATGTTTTATGTCTTCTTCAGTTGGTTTTGCCTCCCTGCCTGCCTCACTAAGCTTGGCGCAGGCAAGCTCTACCTGTTTGTCAGGATTAATGGCATTTACAAGATCAGATGTAAGCCCTCCCAGGCTTTTGCCGTGTGTAAGCTTTTTGATCTTTGAACTGTCTTCTTCTGTAAGGTTTTTGTTTATACGTGCAATGCGGACAGCAATTGAGGAAATAACATCCGGTTCTGTGTTTCCGAGGCTTACTGCCTGGAGAAGTTTTTCAAAAGAGACTGATTTTTTCCGGTCCATGGGTTTTGAGTCTGATTTATCCCTCTCGCACACACCAACAGCATCCACAATAATATAATGATCTTTGGTCTTGGCATCCGGTGTGACGGATTGCAGGTCATCATCATTTATAACGCGCACGCCACGGCCCTTCATCTGATCAAAATATCCGCGGGATTTTACGCTGCGCATAAACAGCACAACTTCAAGTGGTTTTATGTCCGTGCCTGTGGCTATCATGTCCACAGTAACGGCAATCCTGGGATTATAACTGTTTCTGAATTCCGCAATAAGATCCTCTGGTTTTTTGCCGGTTGTCTTGTAGGTAATCTTTTGGGCAAAATCATTACCTTTTGCAAATTCCTCACGCACAATCTTGACAATGTCTTCAGCGTGGCTGTCATCTTTTGCAAAAATCAGAGTCTTTGGCACTTCGGTGCGGCCGGGAAAGATTTCTGTAAACAGCTTGTCACGAAAAGTACCGATAACAGTGCGGATCTGGTCCACTGCAACAACATCTCGATCAAGCTGGTTTTCATTATATTCAAGGTCTTCATCCAGCTGTTCCCAGCGTACATCCCTGGTTTCGCGGTCGCGCTTGTCAATATAATATCCGGCATCCACTGTGGAGCCTTTTTCTGTAATTGCTGTCTTGATACGGTAAACATCATAATTAACATTTACACCATCTGCCACTGCCTCCTCATGCCCGTATTCCATGACAAGATTCTGGTTAAAAAAACCAAAAGTCTGTTTGCTTGGCGTGGCAGTAAGCCCGATAAGATACGAATCAAAATATTCCAGCACCTGACGCCATAGATTGTAAATGGAGCGGTGACATTCATCTGTGATGATAAAATCAAAGGTCTCAATGGGAATGGCCGGGTTGTATTCTATGGGCGGCACCTCAGCATAGACATTCTCCAGACCCTGAACAGACTGTTCCTCATCTTCCTCGGAAAGATCCTCTCCTTTAAGCATGGAGTAAAGACGCTGGACGGTACAAATGCAGACCCGGGCAGTGAAATCCAGATTTTTTGAAGTAAGACGCTGAACAATGTATTCCTCGCTGAATTTATAGTTGTTATAGGGTGAAACATATTGCTGGAATTCCTTGAGCGTCTGTCTGCCAAGATTGCCTCGGTCAACAAGGAACAGAACGCGGCGTGCCTTTGCAAATTTGATAAGCCTGTAAATAAAGCTGATGGCAGTAAACGTCTTGCCTGAGCCGGTGGCCATCTGGATCAGGGCGCGAGGACGGTTTTCTGCAAAAGATTTTTCCAGATTTTTAACAGCTATAATCTGGGCAGGCCAGAAGCCTTCCTCTATGAGTTCAGGCATGTTTTTCAACCAGAAGTTCAGAGTCGGCGGTTTGCCGTAAGCAGGCAGTTTCAGTTTGAGGTTCCCGTTTGCCGGTTGCGGTATTTCATCTATCCAATCTGAAATTGTTTCCGGACGGTGAAAAGAAAAAACATTTCTGGAACGGGGGACAGGATCAAGATCGTTTGTAAAACGGGTTTCAACACCTGTGGACTGATAACAGAAAGGAAGCGGCTTGAACCATGCAGGAAGATCATCCGGCAGACCTGTTTTATACTTGTCGGACTGGATTTCAACGCCGGTAAGGGTACTGCCGACCTTTTTTGCCTCAATAACCCCTGTTGCCTTGCCATCCACATACAAAAGATAATCCGCAAAGCCATGACCCGGATTTAACGGAAACTCCCTGATGGCCACGCCTTTTTTTGCATGTATGTTGGCGGCCCGGAGATCCTGGACATCCCAGCCGGACTGGTCCAGCATCTTGTCAATGGTTTCTCTGGCTTCCTGTTCAGGTGTTTTTGTCATAATCCCCGTTTATTTTATAATTCCAGGTCTCGTTAAGTTGTTGTTATAATGATTATATCTTTTATTCGCTTTAAAAATAAATGCTGTGATGGCCATCATGTATGGATTTTCAAATATCATAAGTAAAGAAGAGACTTTGCAAAAAGTTTTATTCTTTGCACAAATCAATACCCTCCCAGCCAGCAGCCAAAAACCGGATCGACTATTTGCCAGACATTATCATGTTTCTCTATTAAATCCAGTTTTTCAAGCTTGTTGCGGGCGTATTGAATGCCGCCGGCAGAGAGCCTGTGGCGATTCATATATTCAGTTGAGAGAATTTTTGAAACAGGATCAATGGCAAGAGCTTTCAACAGTGCAATCTGAGACCCTGTCAGCCCTTGAACAACAGCCTCGTAGCCGTATCTTTCCGAGGCCAGCATGTCATTAAAACCGGCCTGGATATCATTGTCAGAGACAGTATCTTCGGAAATTTCGAACATATTATATGCCAGGGCCTGTGCATAGTAGGGATACTGAGAAACCTTTTCCGAAATCTTTTCAGCGACCCGGATGGGACAACTTTTTCCACTTTCCTTAAATCTTTCAACCAAAAATGAAACGAGTTCCTTTTCAGGCAGAGATCTTAAGGGATACATTATTGCACTTTGATAAAACGGCCGGTTTTTTCTGTTAAACATATCAAGAAGAATTCTCCGGCGGCTGCCTACAAAAAAATAGGATGCCTGTTGTTCCTGGATGTGTTTTCTCAGCACCCCTTCTATGGGTGAATTTTTCAATTCGCTGATTTCCTGAAATTCATCAAAGACAATATGGGCGTTTATCGATTCCCTGCGGATAAATACACCCAGTTCTTCCATTACGTTATCGATGAGGTCGATACCGGACATAGCAGATGAAACAGGCTCAACAGAAAATGAAAAACCACTTTCAGGAGAGGGCTTAAAAACCGGGCGAAAGGTTTTAAATGTTTTTAGAAAACGGACGCCTTTATCCAAAAGGGGTTCGCGCTCATGCAGGACAGAATATATACTTTGGGAAATACGTCGGGCGATTTCATTTTCAGACGTCGCCATGAAAAAGTCGACATAAACCGTAAAAAAGCCCTTATCGGACAGGTCGGTCTGGAGTCTTTTTATAAGCGAAGTTTTGCCGTAACGCCTGGGCGAGAATAACACCACATTGGCTTTATTATCTGCATGAGAACACAGTTGTTCAAGCTCTTTGGCGCGGTTGCAAAAAGAAAAAGAGGCGGGAATAACCCGCAATGTGAATGGATTAGCCATAGTGCTCCATATTAAGCAGTTTCAATTATTGACAATCAATAATTGAAACTGCTTAATATGTCAAGGATTTTATGGAAAAAGCACAGAAAGATGTTATGTTTTAGTATTTATTGGGTTGCCCAAATGCGGAATTGCGAACCTCGAATTGAATTTACCCTG
>JAIORT010000446.1 GCA_021107975.1 Bacteroidales bacterium
TATTTAAGGGTCATCTCTGCCACTTTTCCGGTTGAATATTTACCGGCATCAAGGTTCTTTTTAATTTCTGAAAATGCATTTATAGTATATTCTACATCGTCGAGCGTATGTACGGCAGTAGGTATCAACCTTAGCATGATGACGCCCTTAGGCACAACCGGATAGATTACAATAGAACAAAAAACATTAAAATTTTCTCTGAGTTCTTTAGTTACATTTGTAGCTTCGGGCAAACCGCCTTTAAAGAAAACCGGTGTAACAGGCGATTCCGTATTTCCAAGATCAAATCCTTTTTCCTTTAATCCCGACTGCAATGTGTTTACGATTGTCCAAAGTTTTTCTTTCAGTTCAGGCTTTGTTTTCAATAATTCAAGACGTTTAAAAGCCCCTATAACCATTGGCATAGGGAGGGATTTTGCATATATCTGCGAACGCATATTGTACATCAGGAAGCTGATCATTTTTTTATTACCGGCAACAAATCCACCTATGCCTGCCATGGCTTTTGCAAATGTCCCGAAATAGATATCTATCTCGTCCTGTACGCCTAGATGCTCTCCGGTACCGGCTCCTGTTTTTCCCATTGTTCCAAATCCATGAGCATCATCAACCAATAGTCTGAAATTATATTTTTTCTTTAGTTCTGATATCTCTTTCAATTTACCCAAATCTCCCACCATTCCGTAAACACCCTCGGTGATAACCAGTATGCCGCCGCCCGTTTTATTAATGAGCTTTGTGGCTCTTTCCAATTCCCTTTCAAGATTATTAATGTTATTATGAGGGTAAACAAAGCGTTTTCCGAAATGCATCCTCATGCCATCTATAATACAGGCATGTGCTTCCGAATCATATACGATAACATCTCTTCTGTCAACCAATGCGTTAATGATTGAAACCATTCCCTGGTAGCCGTAATTAAGCAAATAACCCGATTCTTTGCCTACAAAGTCAGCCAGTTCCTGCTCAAGTTGTTCATGATACTTAGTTTGACCCGACATCATCCTGGCGCCCATTGGGTATGCCAAACCCCATTTTGCAGCAGCTTCTGCATCAGCCTTTCTAATTTCAGGGTGATTGGCAAGACCGAGGTAATTATTCAAACTCCATACAAGGCGTTCTTTCCCATTAAAAATCATACGATTAGAAATTTCTCCTTCCAGCTTTGGAAACGTATAATATCCATGCGATTGTTCCATATACTGACCAAGCGGTCCAAAGTAATTATCTATCTTATCAAATATGTCCATAATATACAAAAGTTAACTTTAAATTACTGTTATCCAAATAAAAACCGCAAATCTATAATTTATTCGATTGATTATCAAATTTAGTTTTTAATTAATTTCTAACAAAAAATAATTACTTAAAAATTACGTTTTAAATTCCAACAAATTAGTGTACTTTTGCGCCCATGTTTAAAAAAGTCCTGACCTGCATCTTAACAATCACATTTACAGTAGCTTTGATCTCGTGTAGCAAGTATCAAAGAATCCAAAAAAATCAGGATTATCAATACAAGTACGAGAAAGCTATTGAATATTATGATAAAGAGGATTATTACAGAGCTTTAAATCTGTTTGACCAGGTTATGCCGTTTTTCAGGGGAACCAAAGAAGCCGAAACGATTTCTTATAAATATGCGTATGCATATTATAATCAAAAAGATTATATTTTGGCAAGCTATTATTTCGACCGGTTTGCCAAAACATTTCCGCGAAGTGATAAAGCTGAAGAATGTGCCTTTATGACGGCTTATTGTAAATATTTAGATTCGCCAATTTACAAATTGGATCAAACCAACACCATAGAAGCCATAAAAGGACTTCAGTTATTCGCAAATGCTTATCCTAATAGTGAAAGAATTGAACAATGCAATGAATTGATTGATGAACTCAGGGCAAAACTGCAAAAAAAAGAATTTGAAATTGCAAAACTTTACCTGAAGATGGATAGATATAAAGCGGCAGTTACTTCATTTGAAAACCTGCTTAAAGAATATCCCGAAACTGAGTTCAGGGAAGAAGCCATGTTTTATTCTATTAAAGCATATTACTTTTATGCTTCTAAAAGTGTAAAATCTAAAAGGAAAGAAAGATATTTCGAAGCAGTTGATATTTACAACGATTTTGTTATCATGTATCCCGACAGTGATTTTAATAAGGATGTTGAGTATATGTATAACCGTGCAATAAAAGAAATGGAAAATTAAACTGAGATTAATTTAAAAAATAAACAGAATGGATTATAAAAAAATAAAGACAGAGACTGTTGCAATTACAAGACGTATTCGTGACTTTGATGAATCATCCGAAAATATTTATGAATCCGTTGCTATTATATCTAAAAGAGCTAACCAGATTTCGCTGGAGATGAAGGAGGAGTTAAGCAAAAAAATACAGGAATTTAGCACCTCGCAAGATAATCTTGAGGAAATATTTGAAAACAGGGAGCAAATTGAAATTACAAAGTACTACGAGAGATTGCCTAAAGCAACATTGCTTGCCATTTATGAATTTTTAAATGACAAAGTGTATTATCGGAATCCTCAGAAAAAGATAATGAATCCTGATGTTGTAACTTAGACAAGACATAAGCAAACAGGCTAATTCCAAATAATAAACAGGGATTAAGCCTTTTGAGATAAGATAAAGTGTTAAAGAATAAAAAAATAATCATTGGTATTACTGGCAGTATAGCTGCTTACAAGGTTCCTTTTCTTATACGTTTATTAAAAAAAGAAGGCGCTGATGTTAAAATAATAATGACTGAGGCAGCCAAAGATTTTGTAACACCTTTAACACTTTCAACATTAGCGGAGAGCCCTGTTCTTTCCGAATTTTTCGACAGGAAAGATGGTGCGTGGCAAAGTCATATCGAATTGGGTAATTGGGCGGATGTTTATCTTATTGCACCCGTAACAGCTACAACTCTCGGAAAAATGGCAAATGGTATCGCCGATAATTTGTTAGTTGCAACTTACCTTGCTGCAAAATGTCCGGTTTTTTTCGCTCCGGCTATGGACATTGACATGTTGGCTCATCCCACCACAAAAATAAATATTCAAAAGCTGCAATCTTTCGGGAATACTATAATTGAACCTACCGAAGGTGAATTGGCAAGCGGGCTATGCGGCGCCGGAAGAATGCAGGAACCTGAAAATATTGTTAACATCCTAAAATTATACTTACAAAAAAAAAAGGATTTTAGCGGAGAAAAAGTGCTGATTTCTGCTGGTCCAACCTACGAAGCAATTGACCCTGTCAGGTTTATCGGAAATAACTCATCAGGGTATATGGGTTATGCTTTAGCAAACGAATTTGCCAATAGGGGAGCAAAAGTTGAATTGATTTCTGGTCCTGTCAGCATTGAGATACATCATAGTAATATTAATTTAACAAAAGTTACCTCTGCAAACGAAATGTACAATGCCTGCATTTCTGTTTTTCCAAAAACCGATATTACCATCATGGCTGCTGCTGTGGCAGATTATACGCCTGTAATGCCCGAAAAAAAGAAGATCAAAAAAAAGATGTTGGAATTATCTGTTAAACTCAAACCTACTCAAGATATTCTTGCCGAATTAGGAAAACAAAAAAAACAAGGACAGATTTTGGTGGGATTTGCATTAGAAACGGATAATGAACTCGATAATGCACAAAAGAAACTGAAAAATAAAAATTTAGATATTATCGTTTTAAATTCATTAAAAGATAAAGGAGCCGGTTTCGGATATACAACAAATAAAGTAACAATATCTGACAAACAGGGAAATATCAACAGATATGGACTGAAGTCGAAACCGGAGGTGGCAAAAGATATTGCCGACAAAATCAAATTGATTCAATTATAATTAAATTCTACTATTAACACTATTTATAAAACCTGTTCTTTATGAGAATTTTTGTTTCAATTTTAATTTATTTTTCATGTTTTAGTCTTTTTGCACAGGAATTCAACTGTAGCGTACAGGTTGATTCACGGCAAGTGCAGGGAACCGATAAAAAAGTGTTTGATGATATGCAAACATCTATTGTTGAGTTCATAAACGACAGGCAATGGACAAATTATCAATTTAAGACGGAAGAACGGATTGACTGTAGCATAGTAATTATTATCACCGAAAGAGTTTCGACTGACGTATTTAAAGCTACTATGAATATTGTAGCCAGCCGACCGGTATATAAAACTTCATACACTTCAACCCTGTTAAACTATATAGATAAAGATTTCGATTTTGAGTATGCTCAATTTCAGCCTTTGGATTTCCGGGAAAACACACATGTTTCTAATTTAACTTCTGTAATAGCTTATTATCTGTATATTATTTTAGGATTGGATTTCGATTCGTTTTCCCAATTCGGAGGTACCCAGTTTTATGAAAAAGCAGAGGCTATTGTAAATGCAGCACAGAATGCCCGTGAATCGGGTTGGAAAGCTTTTGAAGGTCAGCGAAACAGGTATTGGCTTGTGGAGAATTATTTGAATAAAACTTATAGCGATTTAAGAGTTTTCCTTTATCAATACCACAGGGAAGGTTTGGATGTGATGTCGGATAAAGCTGAACAGGGCAGGGGTGCTATCGGACAAAGCCTGAATTACCTAAAGAGTATTCATGATGAAAAACCGGGTTTGTTTTCTTTACAATTAATGCTGGATGCTAAAGGAGACGAAATTATAAATGTGTTTAGCGAGGGAAATCCAAAAGAAAAAGCCGATGCTGCAAATATTATGAAAGAAGTTGACCCTGCAAATGCCTCAAAATATTCAAAAATAACCGGCAGAAATTAAGAATAGTGTTATATGTTATAAGTTACATGTTATAAGTTATTAGGAAAATAACCACAAATAACAAATAACCATTAACAAATAACAAT
>JAIORT010000220.1 GCA_021107975.1 Bacteroidales bacterium
ATCATTCCGTTTGACTCAATCCCTCTTAGCTTTCTCGGAGCAAGGTTTACGAGAATACTTACTTTTTGCCCGATTATATCTTCCGGGTTGTAATATTCAGATATTCCTGCAACCACCGTTCGCCTGTCAATGCCTGTATCAATTTTTAGCTTTAACAATTTTTTGGTTTTAGGAACTTTTTCCGCTTCGATTATCGTACCCACCCTGATATCGAGTTTTATAAAATCATCAAATTCGATATTCTCTTTTGCCGGGTTGACTGAAATTTTGCCTTCTTTGTTTTCTTTTTTAGTATCAAGCAATTTCTGAACCTGTGCTTTAATAGCGCTATCTTCAATTTTTTCGAACAGGTACGCCGGTTTGTTCAATTGAGAACCATCTTTCAGCAATTCCACGCTACCCGCATCCTTCCATGTTAAACCTGAAAGGTTAAGCATTTCCGAAAGCCTTTGTGCTGTGAAAGGAAGGAAGGGCTTTGACAGAACAGACAAATTTGCGCAAATCTGCAACGATATGTTAAGTATTGTCCTTACCCTCGACTCATCTGTCTTAATCAGCTTCCACGGCTCCGAATCGGTCAGGTATTTATTGCCAAGCCTTGCAAGGTTCATCATTTCATTCAGCGCTTCCCTAAAGCGGAAATTCTCTAAGCTCGAACCAACCTTCAACGGAAAATCCTTTATTTGTTCAATCACCGATTTGTCATAATCATTCAAGTCTTCAACAGGCGGCACTTTGCCTTTAAAATATGTATGTGTTAAAACCAAAGTCCTGTTCACAAAATTCCCGAAAATAGCAAGTAGCTCATTGTTGTTCCTTGCCTGGAAATCTTTCCATGTAAAATCATTATCTTTGGATTCAGGTGCGTTGGCAGTCAGGGCATACCTCAACACATCCTGTTTATCCGGAAATTCCTCAAGATATTCATGGAGCCAAACCGCCCAGTTCCTCGAAGTAGAAATTTTTTCATTCTCCAAGTTCATAAATTCGAATGCAGGAACATTCTCAGGGATAATATACGAGCCTTCCTGTTTAAGCATAGATGGAAACATGATGCAGTGGAAAACAATGTTATCTTTTCCGATGAAATGAATAAGGCAGGTTTCTTTGTCTTTCCAGTACAACTCCCAGTTTTTCCCTGTTTGCTCCCCCCATTCTTTAGTAGCAGAAATATAACCGATGGGCGCATCAAACCACACATAAAGCACTTTCCCTTCTGCTTCGGGCAAAGGCACTTTCACGCCCCAGTCCAGATCGCGGGTTACCGCCCTGGGCTGCAATCCATGGTCGAGCCACGATTTGCATTGCCCGTAAACATTCGTCTTCCAATCGTTTTTATGTTCTTTTAAAATCCATTCCTTGAGCCAGGGTTCATATTTATCCAAAGGCAAATACCAGTGCTTTGTTTCTTTTTTAACCGGGGCATTACCGCTTAAAACCGATTTCGGATTGATAAGGTCGTTGGGGCTTAGTGATGTGCCGCAATTCTCGCACTGGTCGCCGTAAGCCTCATCATAGCCACAATGCGGACAGGTTCCTGTAATGTACCTGTCGGCAAGGAAATGGTTCGTGGCTTCATCGTAATATTGTAATGAGGTTCGTTCAATAAACTCACCTTTAGCGTACAATGTTTTAAAAAATTCAGAAGCCGTTTCGTGATGGGTTTGGTTGGAAGTGCGGGAATAAATATCGAAAGTAATGCCGAACTTCTCAAATGAATCTTTAATCATCTTATGATACTTATCCACGATTTCCTGCGGCGCAACTCCCTGTTCCCTTGCTTTAATAGTTATAGGAACGCCATGCTCGTCAGAACCGCCGATAAATACAACATCTTCACCTTTCATTCGTAAATACCTTGCATAAATATCAGCCGGCACATAAACACCTGCCAGATGACCTATATGAATAGGACCGTTTGCATAAGGAAGAGCTGAGGTTATAGTATATCTTTTGAATTTTTGATTTTTGATTTCCATTTTTTTATGAAATTTTGCTGAATTTAATTCCGGCAAAGTTATACTTTTGTTGGAAATCATTTTATTAAATATCAAATGACTACTCCGGGATATCTTAAAAAAGGTGATAGTATCGCCATTGTTGCACCGGCAGGTAAAATTTCAAAAGAAAAAATTAATGCTGCTGTAAAAATATTTGAAAGCTGGGGACTGAAGGTTGTGCTGGGCAAACATCTCTTTCATGCTTATCATCAGTTTTCTGCAACAGACCAGGAAAGAGCTGCCGACTTCCAGTGTATGCTTGATGACAAATCCGTTAAAGCCATTATTTGCGCAAGGGGAGGATACGGAGTGGTGAGGATCATCGACAGGCTTGACTTTTCCGTATTTGTCAAAAATCCTAAATGGATTGTTGGATTTAGCGATATAACCATTTTTTTTTCTCATATACTTACAAATTATGGCATTGAAACCCTGCACGCTATCATGCCACTGAATTTCCCGGATAGTGACAAAGAAAATGAATCATTGTTGACTTTAAGAAAAGCCTTGTTCGGCGAACCACTCAATTACACATTCAGCTCTTTTCCATTGTCGAGAAAGGGAGAAGGCGAGGGAGTTCTCACAGGTGGCAACTTATCAATACTTTGCAGCCTGATTGGAACAAAATCGGATATAAATACAGATAATAAAATCCTGTTCATCGAAGATGTGAGCGAATACCTTTATCGCTTAGACCGCATGATGTGGCAAATGAAAAGGGCAGGAAAGCTGGAAAGTCTTGCCGGATTGATAGTTGGCAGAATGACTGAAATGAAAGACAATGAAATACCTTTCGGTAAAAATGCTTACGAAATTATTGCCGAGGCTGTTAAAGAATATAATTATCCTGTTTGCTACGGTTTTCCTGCAGGACATACGGATGATAACAGGGCGTTGATATTAGGGAGAAAAATTAAATTAACAGTCAATGATGATATTACTACTATAACTTAAGATTCAGAGTATATTTTAATTGTTCTATTGTTTAATAAAAGAGAAACCAATAATTATTTTATTAGATGACAACTAATGACTATTAATGACCATCGAATAACAATTGAATGACTATCAATGACTTAATAACCAATTATAATTAATGGCAAAACATATTGAACTCGGAAAAAAAGGTGAAGAAATTGCTGCCGGATTTCTTAAGGGAAAGGGCTACCAAATCCTTGAACGGAACTGGCGGACAGGAAGAGATGAGATTGATATTATTGCAACAGATAAAAACACACTAATAATAGTTGAAGTGAAAACCCGCAGCACGGATTACTTCGGTGAGCCTGAAGAAGCTGTAACTGACAGAAAACAAGAATTTCTTATACGCGCTGCCGAGGAGTATGTAAATCAAAATGAGCTTGATTTGGAAATAAGGTTCGATATTATTTCAATCATTATTCAACCCGGCAAACAAACTATCAGGCATATTGAAGAAGCGTTTTACCCGACTATAAACGAATAGTTCTAATAAACAATGATTTTTCTTAAATATAAAAAGTCTTTATTTGCTATTCGATAATCAGTCGTTTATAATAAATATCCTGTGCCGTTTCTACTTTGAAAATATACACTTGCAGGCAAATTCGATACGTTCACTCTTGCCTTGCTTTTTATCTCTCTGAAATTATCCCTCCCGTCAGTCTCAGCAATTCCACCTGGCTGTCGATCAGGTCGTAAACAGCATTCAGTTTATTTGATGAGGCATTCAAAAAGATTAATTGAACATCGCGATAGTTAAAGGAGTTAATTGTTCCGTTTCGGTATTTTTCAGTGGCGATCTGCATATTTAATTCGGCGCTTTCAAGGTTAACCTCCGCTACCTCCAGTAATTGTTTTCTGATGCCATATAAATCGAATTGGTTCACAAGGAGATTTTCCAGGGTTTGTTTTGCCTGAACTATTTCTATCTCCCCGATTTTTTCGTTGATTTTTGCGCTCTTGATAGCACGTCGTGTATTTCCGCCATTGAAAAGATTAAAGCTTAATGTAAAATTAGCGTAGTAATCAAACAAATAGGTGTTTCTTTCGTGTTTTTCCCAATCATCCCAGCCCTGTGTATAATCAGCCCCGGCATTCATTGACAGGGTTGGCAACATATCGCTTTTGGCTATGCTAACATCCTTTTTCAAAATTTCCTGGTTCACATATTGATTAAGTAGCGTTCTGTTATTTGCCAGCATTTTATTCATCAGGTCATCCACGGCATAATTTTGTAACTCCACCTTAAAGCTGTCAACAAGGGTAAACTTAACTGCCGGGGGTTCACCGAGTAATAAATTCAACCGAAGAAATGCATTTTTAACCCTTAGCTGCTGGAGCAGGTAATTTGTGGAATCACTTAAGTACGAATTTTTGGCTTGCAATACATCAAAGGTTACTGCACTTCCAATGTCTTTGCGCAACATCTCATAATTGTACCGGTCGCCTGATAACGCTTTTACCGATTCCAGGACTTTCAAACGTTCTTCTTCAAGCAATGCCAGGTAATATCCAAGAATGATTGACTGAATAGTATTTTCAACCACAATGGTAGAATAGCCAAGAGAATATTTTTCAAGCATATCCAGTTTTTGCTTGTTCATGTTTACCGACAAGCCGTCAAACAACAGCCATTGCAGGTTTACATAAGGAGTGAGCGAATTTGAATACTGGTCTCCACGGTCGTACTCAAAGGCTGAAGTATCAAACATCGGCGTATTATCATATCGGTTAATGCCGGATACCCCAAGACTGATTGATGGAAACCTGCCAACTGTACCCCAATGGTTATTCAATTCGGCAATATTGTACTGCTCCTTTGAAATCCTGATTTGAAAGTTATTCTCTAATCCTATGATAATGGCACTATCCAGGGAAAGAGTG
>JAIORT010000093.1 GCA_021107975.1 Bacteroidales bacterium
AAATATAAAAATAAAAATTCAGAATCATTTAATTAAATATGAACAAGATGACAGAAAAAAACAATGAATACGCGGCGATTGTAAAAAATGTACTTGACCCGACAAACAGGCGAACAGCAAAACTTTGCCTGACCCCTTATATTTACGATAAACAGTTGAAGGATAAAATGAACCGTATCACAATTGCTTATGCAAATCTGTTGGAATTTGTCTTCCAGGAATTCCCGACAAATAATAAAATCCAGGAGGTTCTTGAATATCCGCCTGACTTAGAGAAATATCTAAATTCCCTTAATGTTTATGAGAAAAACCTTGCAGCAGCAAGAATAGATATCTTTATTACTGAAAACGATGGTTTGAAAATGGTGGAATCGAATTGTGAAATTCCGGGTGCAAACGAAGAAAGCTATTTCCTGGAACAAAATTACCTGCGGATATATCAACCCGAAGGTTTGGAAGCAATGCCGCGTATGGAAATAGTTTATAATACACTGATGCACTATTACGAAATCCAGGCAAAATATTTCAATCTGCCTGAAAAAAGAAGCTTGAATATTTACCTTTCGCAATGGCAGAGCGAAATAGACAGGATTCTCGGTGAGTACGATATTATTATGGATTATATTCGCCAAAAAGGTCATAAATGTGGAATACTCGATCCTAATAAAATTATAATTAAAGACAATAAAGCTTATGACCAGGATGGTGAACGAATAGATTTGATTTACCGGCGCTTTACAGCAGATGAGCTTCCGTTATATGCCGAAAGAAAATGGCAAATGGCAATTGACTGGGACAAAGCAGAAGTTGCAGTTGTCAATCCGTTTTGCACAAAACGGGTAGATTCGAAGAATATAATGGTTTTGTTTAAAGACGAAGATTATGAAGATGTTTTCCCAAAAAACCTGAAAGAGGATTTAGAGATTGTAAGAGAAATTATTCCCTGGACAAAAAAAATTAAAAATAAACTCATGCTTAAAGATGGCAGTATCGTGGAGGCAAGGGAATATTTAATTAAAGAAAAAGATAATTTGGTAATCAAACATGCTAATGCATATTCGAGTGCGGCAGTGTATATTGGTGATGATGTTGAAAAGAAAAAGTGGGAAGAAATTGTTGATGAATCGCTAAAAGGCGACTGGATTGTACAGCAAAGAATTGACCTCCCGGAACTAACAATGGAATATTGGGAGGATAACAAGGTAAAATCTGCAAAATGTATTTATAATGTTAACCCTTACATCTATGATGGAAAACTTGGCGGATTTTTAAACAGAGCATCAACCGACAAACTGACCTCTTTTAAGTCGGGAGAAATAGCTACTATAATGCCTTGTTTTGAAAATAAAAGATAGATGTTAAATGTTGAATGGTTAATTGTTAAATGGTTATAAATGAAAGAACCGATATTAGTTTCAATTGCACATGGTGGCTGGAAGGTACCTGAAGAGATAAAAGACATTTGGGCTTTAACAAAAAAGGATGCATTTCATGATGGCGACCCTTTTACACCACAGATTTATGATTTTTCGGAAAAAGTCAATGCGCAAATTACAATGGAATATTACAGGGCTGCCATTGATTTAAACCGTGAACCGGATAATATAGCACCGGAAAACCCTGACGGGCTTATTAAATCGCTTACCTGCTATAATGTTGAAGTTTATAAAAATGGTATTCTTCCTGATGAAAAATTAAAAAAATTACTCATAAACAAATACTATTATCCCTATCATAAATTTTTAGAAGATACTGCCAGGCGTGATGATATCAGATTAGGAGTAGATTGCCACAGTATGGCTGCCGTAACACCGCCAATAGGTGGGGAAACTGCGGGCAAACCAAGAGCGCTGATTTGTTTGGGAAATCTTGGTGATATTAACGGCGAACCTTGTCCGCCACATAACAGGCTCTCATGCGATACCGAGCTAATTAATTTTGTTAAAGAAGAATTCATCAAGGTTTTTCAACATGAGGATGTGGAAATTGATATTCCTGCTGTCTGCACTACAAATGTTCCTTATGAAGGCGGGTATTTTGAAGGAGGATATATAACAAGAAAAATGGGATATGAAGAAATACCGTTTTTTCAGATAGAGATGAGCCGTGCTTTATACCTTACGCCAAAATATTTCGATGAAGATACTCTGATTGTTGATGAAAGACGCATTAAAGACCTAAACCGGAAAGTGTGGAAAGTCTTGAAAAAGACTGTCAGATTGGTTTAGGCATTGAAATCCCGATGCTATAAAATAAAAAATCCCCCCGTACGGGAGGATTTTTTATAATCTTCGCGAGCGATTAGCTATTTTACAGCACCTGATAAATCGCTTCCTGGTTTAAATTTAACAACTTTTTTAGCGGCAATTTTAATTTCTTTGCCTGTTTGAGGATTTCTACCGGTTCTGGCAGCACGTTTTGCTACTGAGAAAGAACCAAAACCTACTAAAGCGACCCTGTCGCCTTTTTTCAGAGCTTTAGAAGTAGTGCCTACAAAAGCATCTAAAGCTTTTTTAGCATCAGCTTTAGTCAATTTAGCGTCTGCTGCAATTGCGTCAATTAATTCTGCTTTGTTCATTTTTATAAATTTTTAATGGTTAAAGTAGCGGCAAAGATAAGCTATTTCTATAAAAAAGCAAGTTAAAAACGCTAAAACCATTGATTTTGTTAATAATTCGGCTATTTTGTTAATAACTTTGGTTCTAAAAGCCTTTATTTTAAAGGGATTGTAGGAATTTCTATTTTTTTATTATTTATTTAAAACCCCTAAGAAATTCTTCGGTCTTCATAATGCGCTTTCCTTCCTGTTGTATTTCTGTAATATTTATAAATCCATTTTTGCAGGAAATCTTTAAATAGCTTTTTCCATCTGTTTGGATTTTACCCGGAGATAAATCCTTGTCTTTTATTATATCTTCTTCACAAGTCCCGGGTTTTTCCGCCCTGTATATTTTTAATAGCAGAGTTTTGTTGTTAGGCAATACTAATTCAGTAAAGGCACCGGGATACGGACTCAACCCCCTGATAAAATTATAAATTTCGTTAACGCTTTTTGTCCAGTCGATCCTGCAATCTTCCTTGAATATTTTAGGAGCCTTTTTCAGACTTACCGTTTCTCCTGTCAGTTCACTTTGATTAGTGAGCGAATACTTATTATTAATAATCGAATCAACTGTTAGCAAAACCAGATTAGCCCCTGCCATCATAAGTTTATCGTGCAATTCACCTGCAGTTTCATTTGGTGTAATTTCAACCTTTTCCGATAAAATTATTTTACCTGTGTCAATCTCCTCATTAATAAAAAAGGTAGTAACGCCTGTTTCTTTTTCTCCGTTAATAACCGCCCAATTTATAGGCGCTGCTCCTCGGTATTGCGGCAAAAGCGATGCATGCAGGTTGAATGTTCCTAATGGCGGTATTTCCCACACTGCCCCAGGCAACATTCTGAATGCGACAACAACCTGTATATCGGGCTTCAACGACTTTAACAGGTTAATAAAATTTTCATCTTTAAGGTTTTGAGGTTGCAAAACAGGCAAATCATTCGACAGGGCATATTTTTTTACAGGTGAGTAGCTTATTTTCCTGCCACGACCTGCAGGTTTATCAGGAGCAGTGATAACACCTGCAATATCATATCCGTTCTTAATTAGAATATCAAGTGATGGAACTGCGAAGTCAGGCGTTCCCATAAAAACTATTTTTTTCACTTCTTTCATAGGTTTTCCCTGACACAAAAAAACCTGTTCGGGAAAAACAGGTTTATAATATTTTTTCACAATTTATAGCTCATTCAAATGGGCTTTTGCCTTTGCTATATATTTATCAATATCCCGCGACTCCCTTGCTTTAGGGTATTCCTTTTTAATTCTTTCGTAAGTTTTTAATGCTTTTCCCCATTTTCCCAAAATTTCATAAGTCCATCCGGCTTTTATAAGGAACGGGGGGGATATAAATTCATTTTTCTTTTTATCTGCAGCATCGAGATAATAACCAACTGCTTCATCATAATCACCTAATTGCATATAAGCATCGCCAATAGCTCCAAACGCCATACCCGACACTATCTCATCATCACTGCCGAATTTCTTCAGATATGTGATAGCTTCTTCATAATCACCTTTGTTAAGATAACAAATGCCGGTATAATATTTCGCCAGATTACCTGATTTAGTAGAACCGTAATCATCAATTATATCGATAAAACCATAACTTTCGCCATCACCAAATAATGCAAGGTCGAGAGAATCATTGTCAAAATAATACTGTGCTGTGAACATAGCTGTATGAGCCGCTTTTTCTTTTGGTATCAATATAAACCTTCTATAACCAAAAAATATTAAGATAACCACTATTATAACCGCAACAATAATTGTCAGGATTTTTTGGTTTTTCTCAATAAACTGTTCCGTTTTACTAAGCGCTTCCTCAACTGCTTCGATTCGTCCTTCTGTTGTGTCTTTCTTTTTTGCCATAATTATGTCAAATTTGGGCGCAAAGGTAAATTTTTTTATTTAATATTAATATCTAAATTTTACAAAAAATATTTCAACCAAAGTAATATTTTCCAATATTCTACTTTGTCAAGTAAAAAATAATTGTAACAAGGTTTAAAACTATTGCAGCAAATAAAAATAAGCTAAAATAAAATAATCTTTTGTAAAGCTTATTCTTCTTAGAGATTTTCCATAAATTAATTAGATCAGTTGGGTCACCAAACAAATAGAAAACCTGAAAACCATTTTTTCGTAATATATTTTTAATATATAATGAAATCGCTCCTCCAACTATACCCAAAAATACTAATAAAAATAGTAATATAATAATTATCT
>JAIORT010000241.1 GCA_021107975.1 Bacteroidales bacterium
AAAGGCTTAAAGAATTATAAATGCCCAAAATACTTTTCTTCGACATAGAAATAAATAAAAAAACACGGAAAGTTGAGAAAATAGGAGCCGTTTTCGATGGGGTTGTATTTCGTGATACTTCTATTAAAATATTTGAAGATTTTAGCCAAAATGCAACATACATCTGTGGGCATAACATTATCAACCATGATCTGGAAATTCTGAAGAACACAGAAATATCCCCTGACTTTTTCAGGAAAAAGACAATTGATACACTTTATTTATCAGCTCTGCTATTTCCCGAAAAACCATATCATCACCTTGTTAAAAATTATAAGCTTGTTGATGACAGTTATGAAGCAAACAATCCGGTTCAGGATGCACGGCTTTCCAAAGAACTGCTAATAGATGAAATAAACCGTTTTGAAAGCCTCGATGAGACATTAAAAAATATTTATTACACACTTTTAAAAGACAGGCAAAGGTTTTCGGCTTTTTTTGGGTTAACACATTTTATTTCCGAACTTGATAACCCTGAACAAGAGGTTAAATCGTATTTCTCAGAAAAAATATGCAAAAATGCTGAGGTTGTCAATTTCATTAAAAAAGACCCTGAAACGCTGGCTTATTCACTTGCATTAATTTCTACAGGGAATGTCGATTCCATCAGTCCGCCGTGGCTTTTGCATAAGTACCCTGCCATTCATGATGTAATTTATAAATTAAGGCAACAAAAATGTTCCGATCCTGATTGCAAATATTGCCGGAATTACCTTGATACAAAGAAGTCATTGCTGCGTTTTTTCGGATATGATAATTTCAGGAAATTCAACGAAAACGAGGAAATACCGCTACAGGAACAGGTAGTTAATTCAGCTTTAAGGAAAGAGTCATTTCTAACAATTTTCCCCACGGGCGGAGGAAAGTCCCTGGCATTTCAGCTTCCTGCTTTTATGTTTGGCGAAGCAGGCAGGGAACTAACCATTGTTATCTCCCCTTTGCAATCGTTAATGAAAGACCAGGTTGACAATCTTGAAAATCGTTTCGGCATAACAAAAGCTGTTACTATTAACGGGCTGCTCTCTCCAACCGAAAGAAGCGAAGCATTTGCAAGGGTGGAAGAAGGAGAAGCGCATTTGCTGTATATTTCTCCCGAATCTCTTCGCTCGCCTTCGATTGAAAGATTACTCATGAAAAGAGCAATATCAAGGTTTGTCATTGATGAAGCACATTGCTTTTCATCATGGGGACACGATTTCAGGGTGGACTATCTTTATATTGGTGATTTTATTAAGAACCTTGTTGAAAAGAAAGGCTTAAAAAAGCCGGTACCTGTTTCGTGCTTTACGGCTACTGCCAAACCACAGGTGATTAAGGATATTAAAGAATATTTCAATAATAAACTTTCCCTTGAATTAAACGAATTTGTAACCGATAGCAAACGAACCAATCTCCGGTACAGTATTGTTCCGTCAGATGGAAAGGAGGGTAAATACAATAATTTGAAGAACATTTTATCTCAATCCGATGGACCAAAAATAATTTACGCTTCCCGCACAAAACTTACCGAAGAACTTGCTATAAGTTTGCAAAGGGAAGGATTTTCATCGCTTCCATTTCACGGGAAAATGGAAACACGTGAAAAAATTACCAACCAAAATAAATTTATGAACGGCGAAGTAGAGATTATCGTTGCCACCTCTGCTTTCGGAATGGGTGTGGATAAAGACGATATCGAAATGATAGTTCATTACGATATTCCCGATTCGCTTGAGAATTACATTCAGGAAACAGGACGGGCGGGAAGGGATCAGTCTGTTCAGGCTGATTGTTTTGTTTTATTTGATGAAAACGATTTGAGCAAACATTTCACGCTGTTTTATAATTCGCGTTTAAACCTAAAAGAAATAGCCCAGGTTTGGAGAGGCATAAAGAACCTGGGAAAATACCGTACAGGAAAAGTAACTAAATCAGCGCTCGAAATTGCAAAATCTTCGGGATGGGACACTGAAATGCACAGCCTCGAAACTAAGATCACAACAGCCGTTGCCGTTTTGGAAGATGCCGGTTTTGTAAAACGAAGCCAGAATTTGCCAAGAGTGTTCGCCGATAGCTTCCTTGTAAAAAATGTAGAAAAAGCCGGAAATATTATTCGTGAAGCCGATGATTTGATTGAAGATCAGAAAACTCATACTTTGCGTATTATTCAACGTATAATCAAAGACGATGAAACACGGGTGGATTATTTGTCAGACACACTGGGGATTCCCTATAACGATGTTTGCCATATCCTGAATATCCTTCGCAATAAAAAGATCATCGGCGACGCCAAAGACCTTACGGCTTTTGTTGATACTACCAAATCGAAAAACAATGCACTTAAGGTTTTTTCTAATTTCGTTAAGATAGAAAAGGAAGTTTTAACAATCCTGAAATCCAAACCTAAACACGTTTATCTGAAAGAAATAAACACTCAATTACAGGATAAAGGACTGGATTTCTGTTCGGTTGAAATTTTAATGGAGATACTCCGGTTCTGGCAAATAAACAATTTTATTTCGAGAAGCAGGATCAACAGGAATAACCTTGTATATGAAATAAAATATAAAGATAAGCCTGAAAACATAAGAGAAGCGATTACAGCTATCGAGCAGTTAGCAGATTCTATTTTAAAATATCTGATTGAGAAAAAACTGCAACTTCTCAAACAAGACCCTGAATTTAAAGAGCATCACCTTTTAAAATTTTCTTTGTTAGAATTGAAAGAATCAATCGAGGCGCCGGGCAAACTTTTCGGTAATTTTTTTAAAGTCTCGGTTTATGAAAAGGCTTTGCTTTACCTGAACAGCATTGGCGCTCTAAAACTCGAAGGCGGTTTCCTGATCTACTATAAGCCCATGAACATCGAAAGGCTTATCCTCAATAACCGAAAGCAATTCTCTCAAAAAGATTATCAAAAACTGAAAACATTTTACGAAGGCAAGATAGAGCAAATACACATTATGAGCGAATATGCCAGGAAGATGATCCACAATTACTTTCATTCATTACGCTTTGTTGACGATTACTTTTCGCTGGATCACCCCGAATTTATCACCAAGTATTTTCCAAAAAGGCAAAAGGAAATCAAACGACCTATCACACCCGAAAAATTCAGGCAGATATTCGGGACTTTATCGCCTGCCCAATTAAAGATCATTAAAGATGATATAAACAATAAAATATTAGTGGCAGCCGGACCGGGAAGCGGTAAAACAAAGGTATTGGTTCATAAAATAGCTTCCATGCTTATGTTAGAAGACATCAAGCCTGAGCAGTTCCTTATGCTTACTTTTTCAAGAGCGGCTGCCCTGGAGTTCAAATCCCGGCTGAAAAACCTCATGGGCGAAGTAGCTTATTTTATTGATATTTATACTTACCATTCTTATTGTTTCAACCTGTCGGGAAGAGTCGGCAGCCTCGAAAGATCAGCCGATATAATCGAAGAAACTCTTAAAAAACTTAAAGAAGGAGAAATACCGCTCGAAAAAATATCAGGTAAAAGCGTTTTGGTTATTGACGAGTTTCAGGATGTGAATGAAGAAGAATATAAACTCATCACTGAAATCGCAAGAATTGCCCAACAAATACGGATTATTGCCGTTGGCGACGATGATCAGAATATTTATGAGTTCAGGGGTTCATCGGTAAAATATATGTATGAATTTCAGGAAAAGCTAAAAGCTAAACCTTATGAATTGCTTACCAATTTCCGAAGCAAGAGCAATCTTGTGGACTTTGCCAATCTGTTTGTCAGAACCATCGGAAAAAGATTGAAAAAAAGTAACATTCAGTCCTACACCATTGAGAACGGAGAAATTGAGATAAACAAGTTCAGCAGTCAAAATCTTATAGTTCCGCTTGTTGAAGATGTAATAAGAAAAAAGCTTACCGGTTCAACCGCAATCCTTACCTGCACCAATGAGGAAGCAGCCCTGATGGATTCCTGCCTGAAATCGGAAAATGTTCCTTCAAAACTTTTGCTTTCCAATGATACTTTTAAAGTAAAAGACCTTGTGGAAATTAAAAAATTCAGTGATTTGATCCTGATGGATATAAACAATTCTCTCGGAGTGATTACTGAAATCAGGTGGAAAAATGCTAAAAGCGATTTGTTATCAAACTTCAGAAAATCTGCAAAATTGGAATTAGCCTTGAAAGTAATCGAAGGATTTGAAAAAAATTACAAACAGAAACTGCGGAACGACTGGCTGGCGTATATCAGCGAAATGAATATCGAAGATTTTATTTATGATGAAAATAACAATATTTTCGTCTCTACGATGCACAAAGCCAAAGGTAGGGAATTCGACAATGTGTTTCTTCTACTGAAAGATTATTTCCTGATTAACGATGAAAAGAAAAGAGCGGTTTATGTTGCCATTACCCGCGCAAAAACAAATTTGTTCATTTACACAAATCAAAGTTATTTCGATAAGATAGATGTAATCAACCTGAACAGAAAATCGGACAATAAAGAATACAGTAACCCTGCCGAAATAACGCTATACCTGACCCACCGCGATATTGACCTGGGATTTTTCAAACTGGAAGGAATTCAAAATACGGTTTCGAACCTCTTTGCAGGAGAAGAGTTGCTGTTGTCAGAAAAAAATGACGGACTGAAAACCCAAAATAAAAAGTATGCACTGAAGTTCTCAAAAAAATTCAGGGAATCGTTCGATAATTGGATAAGAGCAGGTTATACCTTTTGCAATGCTACTGCAAATTTTATAGTTTTATGGTATGATAAGGAGGAGGAAAGAGAAGTCAGGGTGGTTTTACCAAAGTTAG